>CAMJHI010000030.1 GCA_946405475.1 uncultured Clostridia bacterium | reverse complement strand
ACTTGGTCAGCTTGCCGGGCACGAAGGCGGTGATCCACCAGTGCGGCGCGTAGGGACGGGTGAAGAGCTTGCTGCCGTTGCGGTACAGCGACATCTGCATGTTCAGCTCCATGTCTTCGGTCGCGCAGTTGTAATGCTCGGTGCTCTTGGCCTTGTCTTTATAATACAGGCCGATTTCGGAGCCGATGAAGATCAGGCCGTACTGACCCTTCCACATCTGGATCATCCAGTCGTAGTTGCCGTAGCTGTATTTCACACGGACCGTGTCGTAATACATGCAGGTGAAGGCGGCGCCCATATCGTAAAGACGGTTGAAGCCGAGGTTTCTCTGCCAGGGGTTATCGTCGGTGTAGAAGTAGTTGCCCGCTTCGGAGTAGGAATAGTTCAGGGCGACGGTGCCGTCGGATTTGACGATGCTCGCCGTGCCGTCGTCATTGTAAACGAGGGTGCCGTTGGTGCCGGCCGCTTTGTTGGTTTTGGTGGTGGCTTTTTCGCCGCTGGCCTTGGTGGTGGCTGCCGTTTTGCCGTTGGCCTTGGTGGTGGCCGCCGCTTTGGCGGGCGCCTTGGTGGCGGTGGGCTTTTTGGTCACCTTTTCGCCGTTGGCCTTGGTCACGACTTCGCCGTTGGCTTTGGTTTCGATCACGGCCTGCAGGGTCTTGCCCTCTTTGTCGGTCACCAGCTCGATCAGGTTGCCGTCATCATCGGTGGTGGGCTCTTCGGTTTCGAGCGCCTCGGGCGCGTCGGGAAGCGTGTAATCCATCGGCTCAGCTTCCTGATTGAAGGCCTGCGTGATGGCTTCGGTCGTTCCCTCGGCCTTGTTCATTACCTTTTTGCCTACGATCACGCCGCCGGTCACAAGCCCTGCCAGAACAACAGCGCCGGCGACAACGTAGAGAATGATATTCTTCTTCATTCAAACAATCTCCTTTGATCATGATCCCATTCGGGTACTACACGGACAGTATACCAAATGTTCATAATTTAGTCAAACATTTTTTCAAAAAAACTGAAGAATTATGAGATTTGCCATCATTTACCGCAAAATCCGCGGCGTTATCGGTCATTGTGTCGGATAATTTGACAGCGCGGCTGTTTGAAATTAACAGCCTATTTACAATTTCTTACGGCAGGCGGAGCGTTTCGTCGGTTTCCTCCACGCCGTCGGTGCCCAGCTCCCGCAGGTGCATCAGAAAATAAAAGCCGGGGGCGCGCCCGTCGGGGAACAGGTCGAGCAGCGGGCGCATGACAAAGGCGCGTTCCTTGATGCGCGGGTGCGGCAGGGTCAGCTCGTAGTTGTCAAAGTGGCAGTTTTCGTAAAGCAGCAGGTCGAGGTCGATGATGCGCGGGCCGTTTTTGATCAGGCGGATGCGCCCCAGCGCCGCCTCGATGCCCAGGCATCCGCCCAGCAGCGCCTGCGGCGAAAGCTCGGTTTCCACCAGAATGACGGCGTTGTAAAAATCATTCTGATCGTCGTAGCCGAGCGGCTTGGTCTGATAGATCTTCGAGGCCTTGGCGACTTTGGTGCGCGGCAGCAGAGAAAGCGCCCGGACGGCGTCGTCCAGGTTCTTTTTGCGGTCGCCCATGTTTGATCCCAATCCGATCACTGCTGTATTCATACGGTTTCTCTTGTCCTTTCCGTTTCAATGGCAACGTAGTCGAATTCCGCCTTGATCGGCGCGTCCGGCTTCATCAGCCGGATCTTCACCGTTTCGATGCGGTCAAATTCCGCCAGCAGCGCGTCCGCCACCCGCCGGGCGGCGCGTTCAAGCAGCTTGTCGTTCTGTTCGGTCATCACGCGGCGCGCGGTTTTGATGATCTGCGCGTAGCTGACCGTGTCGTCAAGCTCATCGGTCAGACCGGCCCGGGTCAGATCGGCCTGCGCCTCAATATCCAGAACAAAATGCTGGCCGAAAACCGTTTCTTCTTCATTCACGCCGTGGCGGGCGAACACCCGCAGCCTTTTTATAATAATTTTATCCATAATTGTTACCCCTGCTGTCTGAAAATCAGATCCGCCATGGCGGCGCCCGCTTTGGCCTGCGCCACGTCGTGCACGCGCAGCAGGTCGGCTCCGCCGAGGATGCAGGCCGTGTCGGCCGTCAGCGTGCCGCACAGTGTGTCGCCGCACAGCGCCGTCACACGCTTGCGCGAGAGCGCGGCGAGCTTGGCGCAGCCGAACGTGTTCAGTTCGGCAAAGCGGCGGATCACGGTCAGATCATCCTGCCGTGTTTTGCCAAAGCCGATGCCGGGGTCGAAGCAAAGCCGCTCCGGGCTGAGCCCGGCGGCCGTCGCCGCGGCATATGCCCGCTCAAAAAAGCTGTTGATATCCGTCACAACGCCGTGTGGATAATCGGCGGCCTCACGGCTTGAGCAGCCGCCGGTGTGCATCACGATCCAGCCGCAGCCGTTTTCCGCCGCAACGGCGGCAAACGCGTCGCCTGCCGAACCGCTGACGTCGTTGAGGATATCCGCGCCGTTTTCCGCCGCCAGCCGCGCCACTTCGGGGTAAAAGGTGTCCACGCTCAGCGGTACGTCGACCGCCTGCCGGATGGCGCGCAGCGGCTCAAGCAGCCGTTCGGCCTCCTGTTCGGCGGTGATGGGCGTGCTGTTCGGCGCGGTGGACTGCGCCCCCAGATCCAGCACGTCGGCGCCCTGCCGCACCAGCTCGGCCGCGCGCTCTGCGGCGGCGGCAGGCTCCGTGCGGCTTGCGGCAAAAAAGGAATCGGGCGTGAGGTTGATGACGCCCATGATGTAGGTTTTCTTTCCGAGCGGCAGTTCCGTTCGTTTGGTGGAAAAGTTCATCATTATTTCCCCGAAAGCAGCGTCATGGTTTCGGCGCGGGTGCGCGCGTCGCTTTTCATCATGCCGCGCAGCGCCGAGGTACGGGTCTGCGCGCCGGAGGCTCTCGCCCCGCGCATGGTCATGCACAGATGCTCCGCCTCGATCACGACCGCCACGCCCTTGGGGTGAAGGTTTTCGTCCAGAAAATCGGCGACCTGCGCGGTCAGCCGCTCCTGAAGCTGGGGCTTTTTGGCAAAGCAGTTCACGATGCGCGCGAGCTTGGACAGCCCGATGACCTTGCCGTCGCCCGGGATATAGGCGATGTGCGCCTTGCCGAAAAACGGAATGAGGTGGTGTTCACACATGGAATAGATCGGAATATCGCGCACCACGACCATTTCGTCGTTGTTGTCTTCGTCAAACACTTTCAGATATTTTTTCGGGTCGTCCTCCATGCCGGCAAAGATCTCTTCATACATCCTCGCCACGCGCGCCGGCGTTTCCGCCAGACCTTCGCGGTCGGGGTCTTCACCGATGGCGAGCAAAAGCTCCCGCACGGCCTTTTCGATTCGCTCTTTATCCATATGCGCGCTCCTTTTATGATTTGTGATTGAACAGAATGATGATGCGCCGGTTCGCGTCGTCAACGGAATACTGCACGGAGCGGCTGCCGAATTTGCGGCTGAGCTTCAGGTTGGCGTTGTTGATGGCGCGGTAGATTTTTTCATTGGTGAACAGCTTTTTGATCGCCGCCTTGTAGACGCCGTCGCTTTCGCATTTGAAATCGATGTAGTCGCGTCCTTCTTTGCCCGCCGCCGCGATCAGGTCGGCTACAAACCGAACGACGTCGTCGTCCCCGGTCAGGTAGGCGTCGTTCACGCGGTAATAGAAGAGCGATTCATCATCGCAGGGGTAGTCGAATTCATAATCGCTGTGGGTGGGGGCGAGCATGGCGTCGGTGACGTTGAAATAGTTATGGGAGCTCAATGACAGCCCGGCGCCGTCGTTTTCCATGATCGGATCGTCCCACGTCACGTCCACGTAATACCACGCGCCGTTCAGCTTCACGGCGTTCCAGATGTGGGCGACGGGTTCGCCGCCGTCCTCGCTCGTTTTGCCGGTGAGCAGCGTGTTTTCGATGCCGGCCGCGTCGAGCAGCAGCTTGTAGGCCTTGGCGTAGCCGGAGCAGATGGCGCAGCCGTTGAGCAGCGCGCCGGCCGGGTTATCGTTGTCGGCGCCGGTCTCTTTTTCGTCATACCGGCAGTGCCCGGTCAGATAATCGTGCAGATACAGCTCCTTGTCGTAATCGCTGCCGTCCGGCGTCTGCGCCAGAATGCGCTGCACCGTTTGTTCCACCCGGTCCTTGGTCGTTTCGTATTCTTCCTTGGTGCAGGAATAGTGCGGGGCAAAAAAATGCTTGTTGTCGTGTCTGGCCAGGGTGACGCCCTGATTATACAGATACAGCATCGGGTGATCGAGCGAAAGGGCCTTGACCACGCGGCCGAGCTGTTCGGTTTCCAGCGGCGGGATCTCGATCTCCTCCGGAAAATCCCCCGCCTGCCGCACGATGGCGGCGTAGGCGGCTTTTTCGGCGTCGGTCAGGCGCACGTAATAATAGCCCGTTTCCTCAAAGTCCTCCGGCGGCACGGGCGCGATCGTTTCTTCGACCGGCTGAAGCAGCCCGGGCGAGTGAAAGGTGACCTTCATGGCGAAGAGAAGCCCGGCGAAAAACGCAGCCGTCAGCACAACGGTGAGCAAAAGTTTTTTCATCCGCTTCTCCTCCGCTCAGCGCACCGCGACCGGCTCGCCGCCGGCGAGGAGCTGCTGAACGCCCCGCTTGATCTGTTCAAAATCCAGCACGGAAATGTCGCTTTCCACGGCGTTGATCATTTTGGTGTAGACGTTGTCGGCCGACTCAAAAGAGGCGGCGGTGAGCTTCTGGCGGAAGATCGCCGCGAGGATCTCAGCCTGACCGGTCAGGTCGCCGTCATGGTAGCGCAGGTATTTGAGCAGCGTGTCGCCGTTCATGGTCTGCTCTCCCTGATTGATGATGAAGGTCAGCTTTTCGCTGTGCACGTCAATGTTTTCCGGCACCGTGACGACAACGCCGCCGACGGTGTTGATCACGGACTTGAAGCCGCTGTCGGTGCTGCGGATGTATTTGCTGATGCGGATGCCGCACGTGTGCTCGAGCGCGCTCACCAGCCGGTTCACACCGCCCTCGTCGAGCATTTGCTGCAGCGTGCCGCTGCCGCCGTCCGGCGCGGCCACGGGCTTGTCGGTCTCCATGGGGGAAACGGTCAGGCTGCCCTGCGTCATATCGGCCGTCAGCACGGCGGCAAAGCGCACCTCGTTGTCATCGTCGGCGGTGCACAGCAGCAGGAAATTGTATTCGCCCCGGTAGGCCTGCACGGCTGCGGTGGTGGTTTCGGCAACGGAGGATTCCTCCTCCTTCGTTTTGGCGATCTTGCTCAGATCGAAGTCATAATACTTGAGCAGCAGCAGAAAGCTCACGCCGCCCAGCAGCACAAAAAAGCAGACAAACGCAATCGCAAAGCGCAGGGCTTTGGCGGCTCGTTCGTCTTTTTGGGTATTGAATCTCAGTTTTGTCTGGTCGATGTCTTTTCTCACGGCGCTCGTCTCCGCTTTTTTATTTCTTGACAGCTTTCGGGATGATGACGCACGCTACGGCAACCAGCACCGCCACGATGCCGATGATCACCGGCGCCTTGGGCACGCCTTCGGTTCCGGTGGCGGGGGAGGCGGCGAGCGTGGTGGCGTCGACCGCACCGGCCAGGTTGCTGAACGCAACGATCAGAACGCCGCCCGCCATGATGACGGCAAGAACGAGGGCGACGATGCGAATAACTTTCTGGTTCATAACACGAATCTCCTGTGGTTTGGTGTTTCTCCGCCGAAGGCAGCCTCCGGCGGAGAACGTTTTTATTTTTATTCGATGCCCATGGCCTGCTTCATATCGCGGCCGATGGCGGCTTCGAGCGCCTCGGCTGCGGCCTTTTCTTCGGCGCAGGCTGTGATATAGATCTTGATCTTCGGCTCGGTGCCGGAGGGACGCACGATGGCGCTGCTGCCGCCGGGCAGCTTGAACTGCAGCACGTTGGACTTGGGCAGCGTGATGGCGGTTTGTTCGCCGGTCTTCAGGTCGTGCGCCACGCTCGTTTTATAGTCGGAAATGGCGATGACCTCCAGCCCGCCGAGCGCCTTGGGCGGCTCGGTGCGCAGCGATTCCATGATGTTCTTCATGGTTTCCATGCCCTGCGCGCCTTCAAAGGTGAAGTTGAGCAGGCTGTTGCGGTAAATGCCGTATTCCTTGCTGATCGCCTCATAAAAGTCGACCAGATCCATGCCCTTGGTTTTGTAGTAGGCGGCCATTTCCGTGATCATCGTCACGGCCACAACGCCGTCTTTATCGCGGGCGTGGGTGCCGCACAGGTAGCCGTAGCTTTCCTCCATGCCGATGATGAAGCGATCCATCTCGCCCTTTTCTTCCAGCTCGGTGATCTGCTCGCCGATGTATTTGAAGCCGGTGAGGGTGTTGATGACCTGCGCGCCGTGCTTGTCGGCAATGGCCTGAATGAGGTCGGTGGTCACGAACGATTTGATGAGCACCGGGTTTTCGGGCAGCGTGCCCAGCTCCTTGCGGCGGGTGAGCAGGTATTCGGCGAGCATGGCGCCCACCTCGTTGCCGCTCATGAGCACGTATTCGCCGTTGTGGCGCACGGCGATGCCGGCGCGGTCACAGTCGGGGTCGGTGGCGAGGAACAGGTCGGCGGGGAAATCTGCGGTCATTTCCAGCCCGCATTCAAACACCTGCCGGATCTCCGGGTTCGGGAACGGGCAGGTCGGGAAGGTGCCGTCCGGCTCCTCCTGCTCCTTCACGATGCGCACGTCAGCCAGCTCCATCTTGTTCAGCATGGCGCGCACCGGGCGGTTTCCGGTGCCGTTGAGGGGCGTGTAGATCACCTTTAAGCCGCTTTTTTTGCAGATATCCGGATCGAGCCGCTGGGCGTTGATGCAGTCGTAATATTCGTTGAACAGCCAGCCCTCGATGAAGTCGATCATATCCTCCGCCTGCGCGTCTTCAAAGCTCATGCGCTTGACGTCGTTGAAAATGTCGATGCTGTTGATGTATGCCAGCGTGCGCGCGGCGGCCTCGTCGGTCATCTGATAGCCGCGGGGGTCGTAGCACTTGTAGCCGTTGTATTTGGAGGGGTTGTGGCTGGCGGTGATGACGATGCCGGAGCTGCAGCCCAGACGGCGCACGGCAAAGGAGAGCATGGGCGTCGGCACCAGAACGGGGTAGAAATATACCTTGATGCCGTTGGCGGCCAGCACACCCGCAGCCTCTTTGGCAAAGGTCTGCGATTTGATGCGCGAATCGTACGCGATGGCGACGCTCGGGTTTTCAAACGCCTCGTTGAGGTAGTTGGCCAGCCCTTGAGTCGCCTGGCCGACGGTGTATACGTTCATGCGGTTGGTGCCCGCGCCGATCACGCCGCGCAGGCCGCCGGTGCCGAATTCCAGGCACTTGTAAAACCGGTCAAGGATCTCGTCGTCCTTGCCTTCAATTTCGTTCAGCTCCGCCGTCAGGTCGGGGTCGAGCACGGCGTTTTTGCGCCACAGGTCATAGAGCTGCTGCACTTGGTTCATCTTGATTCCTCCCAATTCATGTTCGGTCAATTCTTATTGTATTCGCATCGGGGTCTCCTATGAGGAGCCCTTAATAAATTCTGTATTTCCCCACAACGGCGGTGCCGTTGTCCTCGGAAGCGGCCGGCTTGACCGAGGCAAAATCGTGGTCGGTCTTGCGGGTCTCGCCCACGATGATATACGTGTCGCCCTTCAGGCGGCAGATGCCGTTGCACGAATCGCTGCCGCTGCCCGCGAACGATTTGGTGTGCAGCACGTTGCCCTTGGCGTCGATCGACAGAATGAAGCCGTCGGTGCCGCCGCGGTTGCCGATGGCGGCAAGGTCGCGGTTGTCGGACGAGGAGATGCCCACCAGCGCGTAGCCGAAGGAGGTGACGGTCACGCCGTTGAAGCGGTCCGCCTTGAGCCCGCCGTAGGTGTTGAGGAAGGCGAGCGTGCCGTTTTCCGCGCCGCAGAAGCCGACAAAGCCGTCGGCCGAGCCGCGGTTGAGGGCGAAGGAGCCGTCGGACGAGGCGTAGTAACCGGCGAACAGGCAGCCGTTGCTGTTGGCGACGATGTCGTTCACTTCTTCCGATTTGCTGCCGCCGATGAGCTTGCTCCACTGCTTTTCACCGCCGGCGGAAAGCTTGACGATGAGCACGTCGTAGGCGCCGTGATTGCCCTTGAAGTCGCCGTCGGTCGATTGGCCGTGCGCCGCCGCGTAAATGCTGCCGGCGTCGTCGGCGTCGAGCGCGCTGATCTCGTCGTGGCTGCTGCCGCCGATCTTCGCCTTCCATTTGACGTTGCCGGCCGCGTCGAATTTGAGCAGGACGCCGTCGGTGGCCTGCACGTTCAGCCCGGCGAACACGTCGGTGTTCGAGCGGATCTTGCCGCCCGCGACGAAGCCGCCGTCGGGCGTGGCGGTCACGGCGGTGAAATACTCGGTCGCGCCCGTGTCAAAGCTTTTGACCCACTGCACGGCGCCGGCGGCCGACGCCTTGACGAGGTAGCAGTTGAAGTCGCGCCCGTTTTCGTTCATGACGTAGCCCACGCCGATGAAGCTGCCGTCTTTGAGGACGTCAAAATCATAAATATCGCTCTTTCGCGCGGCGGCCAGCGAGCACTTCCAGAGGATATTGCCCTTGTCGTTGTATTTGACCAGTACGCAGTACGTGTCGGTTTTGCTCATGTCGAAGTCGCCGTCGCTCGACGCGGTCTTGGCCAGCGCCGCGAAGCTGTCGCCGCCGACCGGCTTCACGGTCACGTAGCGGTCATGCTTGCTGCCGCCCGCGCCCTTGAGCCAGTCAAGGCTGGCAACGGTCTTTTTGCCCACGGTGGCCTCGTTCCCGGCTCTGGTGGTCTTGTCGGGCTTGGCGGTCGTGTACTGACCGTAATCAACGGTCGTTTTTTTGCCGGGATTGCTGTAAGACACCTTGGTGGATTCGTAGCCGATCTCGACCACGCGCGTCACCTTTTCGGTGTAGACCTCGGTCACCGGCTCGGTCACGGGTTCGCCGCCCTTCTGGGTCACGGCTTCGCCGTTTTTGTCGGTCACAGCCTGCGTTACGGCGCTGCCGTCGGCGTTGGTAACGGCGCGGGTCTCCTTGCGGGTGAGCTGGCGGGTGACGATGCTGCCGTTTTCATCTTTGGAAAAGCCGGTCACGTCGACGGTTTTGGTGAAAACGGGGCGCGTCTGCTTCACGGTGACCTTGTCGCCGTTGGCGTTGGTGTAGGTCTTGCCGTTTTCGTCCGTCGCGTATTCGACGGAGGTGATCCATTCCTCAGTTTTCGGCTCGCCGTCGGCATTGGTGGCAATGTTGCCGTCAGCGTCTGTCACGTAAACGTACAGCCCGGTGTGGCCGTCGTTTTTGCGGCAGGCGGCGAACAAAACGGCAAGCACCGCAAACAGCAGCCCGATAAAAACGATGATTTTGCCGGTGCGGTTGGTTTTCATGCTTCTTCTTCCTTCCTCTATTGCTCAAATAAATATTTAATCCATAAAATGAGCGTTCTCATTATAGCACAGCCGGGCGGCAAATGCAACAACACAAAAGATACAAACAAGAAAAGAAAAGACGACGGTTTTGGCGGGAACCGAAAAAGTTTTCAAAATCGGGCAAAAACGCTTGACAAGGCAAAACGGATTTAGTATAATGCTTGCTTGTAAAGATGTTAGGCTTTACAGATAACGAAAAGGAGGGGGACTTGCTTTGGCGAAAAATCTTGAAATTACCATGTTGCTCGATTTTTACGGCGAAATGCTCACCGAAAAGCAGCGCAGCTTTTTAGAGTATTACTACGACGACGATCTTTCTCTCTCCGAAATCGCCGAAAACGAAGGGATCACCCGTCAGGGTGTGCGCGATGCGATCAAGCGCGCCGAGGCGCAGCTGCTCACCATGGAGCAAAAGCTCGGCCTGGCCGCCCGGTTTGAAGAACTGCGCCGCGGGCTCGACGAGATCAACGAGTGCGCCAACACCATTTATGAACAGAACATGCGGTACGGCCTCTCGCGTGAGATCAACGACGCCACTGCCCGTATCCGCGCCATTGCGCAGACCATTCGTGAACTTTGATTATTTCTCTTAACTCATAAAAAGGGGTGATTGATTTTGGCATTTGAAGGCCTTTCCGACCGACTGGAGGCTGCGTTCCAGCGCCTGAAAAGCAAGGGCAGCCTGAACGAGCACGACGTGCGCGAAGCCATGCGCGAGGTGCGCCTTGCGCTGCTGGAGGCCGACGTCAACTTCAAGGTTGCCAAAGATTTCACCAACACGGTCACCGAGCGCGCCATCGGCGCCCAGGTCATGGAAAGCCTGACCCCGTCGCAGATGGTCGTCAAGATCGTCAACGAAGAGCTGACCGCGCTCATGGGCGGCACGCAAAGCCGTCTGACCTCGGCGCCGCACCCGCCCACCATCGTGATGATGTGCGGCCTGCAGGGCTCGGGCAAAACGACCCACAGCGCCAAGATCGCTTTAATGCTCAAAAAAACCGGCCACCGGCCGCTGCTCGTCGCGTGCGATATCTATCGCCCCGCCGCCATCAAGCAGCTTCAGGTCGTGGGCGAACAGGCGGGCGTTCCGGTGTTTGAAATGGGGCAGACCGATCCGGTCACCATTGCCACCGAGGCCGTCAAGCTGGCGAAGGATCACGGCTACGACTACGTTTTCCTCGACACCGCCGGCCGTCTGCACATTGACGAAGCGCTCATGGATGAGCTCAAGGCGGTCAAGGGCGCCGTTCACCCGCACGAAATTCTGCTGGTGGTCGACGCGATGACCGGTCAGGATGCCGTCACCGTGGCCAAGGGCTTCAACGACGCGCTGGGCATCGACGGTCTGGTGCTCACCAAGCTCGACGGCGACACCAGAGGCGGCGCGGCGCTTTCCGCCCGGGCCGTGACCGGCAAGCCGATCAAGTTCATCGGTACGGGTGAAAAGCTCGAAAACCTCGACGTGTTCCACCCCGACCGCATGGCTTCCCGCATCCTCGGCATGGGCGACGTGCTTTCGCTGATCGAACGCGCCGAGCAGAGCATCGACGAAAAAAAGGCCGCGGAGCTCGAAGAAAAGATCCGCCGCAACAAGTTCGACATGAACGACCTGCTCGATCAGTTCGACCAGATCCGCCGCATGGGCTCCATCAAGGACCTGCTCGCGCTCATCCCCGGCGTCGGCAAACAGATCAAGGACGTTGACATCGACGAGCGGCAGTTCGACCGCATCAAGGCCATCATTTATTCCATGACGCCGAAAGAGCGCGCCAACCCCGACATCATCAATCCCTCCCGCAAGCGGCGCATCGCCGCCGGCTGCGGCCAGCAGGTCGAAGACGTCAACCGCCTGCTCAGCCAGTTCCGCCAGATGCAGAAAATGTTCAAGCAAATGGGCGGCAAGCGCGGCAAGAAGATGACCAAGCGCATGAGAAACAACATGAACATGAACCAGTTCCCCTATCAGTAATGTTTTCCCATATGCGACCCGTATATTGGATTCATTTATAAAATTTGTTTATACAGCAAAACTTGGAGGAAACTACTATGGCAGTGAAAATCAGACTGCGCCGCATGGGCGCAAAAAAAGCCCCGTTCTATCGCATCGTTGTCGCCGATTCCCGCTATCCGCGTGACGGCCGCTTCATCGAAGAAATCGGCACTTACGACACCATGAAGAACCCGGCCGAGATCAAGGTCGACGTCGAAAAGGCGCAGCAGTGGATCAAAAACGGCGCTCAGCCCACCGACACCGTGAAGGTGATCCTCAAAAAAGCCGGCGCCATCGAATAATCCCGTTATCGTTGTTTACAAGCGACCCGATCGAGCCGGCGGCACGTAACCGCCGCCGGTCTCGTTGGTGTTGTTTGAATAAAACCGGAGGTGCATCCCTATGACAGAGCTCCTTAAGGCAATCGCGCAGGGTCTTGTTGAAGATCCTTCGGCCGTGACAGTCACGGTTGACGAGCCGAACGAAGAGGGCATTACCGTTTATCATCTCCATGTCGGCGAAAACGACATGGGCCGTGTGATCGGTAAGCAAGGCCGTATCGCCAAGTCAATCCGCACCGTTATGCGTGCTGCTGCGACCCGCAACAACGAGAAAATCGCAGTAGAAATCGAGTAATCCGCTCGAGAGGCCCCTTATTTTAAGAGACCGCCTGCTCTATGTGCTTTTCAAAAAAATGAAAAGTCATAGGGCTTTTGGTGTTTATCGAACACTCTGACAGCAACATGGAATCAGAATTTATTTTTGGAAAAACTCAGAAAACCGATTCATTGAAGGAATGATACTATGATCCGACCGTTTCTTGAGCTTGGCCGCATCGTTTCCACCCACGGCGTGCGGGGCGAAGTGCGCGTGCAGCCCTGGTGCGACGACGCGGACTTTGCCTGCTCGTTCCAAACGCTTTATTTTGATGCGAACGGCGAAAAGCCGATCCGCGTGCTCGGCGCGCGCCCGCACGGCAACGTGGTGCTGATGAAGTTAGAGGGCGTGGAAACCGTGGAGCAGGCGAATCTGCTGCGCAGCAAAGTATTATACATCGCGCGAAAAGACGCGAACCTTCCCGACGGCGTGGATTTCATTGCCGACCTGCTCGGCTGCGACGTGCTCGACGAGCAGCAGCCCGAAAAGCGCTACGGCCGATTGACGGATATCACCAGCAACGGCGCGAACGAGATCTGGGAAGTGACCGCCGACGACGGCGCGAAGTATCTGCTGCCGGCGGTGCCTCAGTTCGTCAAGCGCAGGGACGCTGCGAACAACCGGGTCTATATCAGCCCGATCAAGGGGATGTTTGACGATGAGGTTTGATATTCTGACGCTGTTCCCCGACATGTGCGAAAGCGTCGTGAGCGAAAGCATCCTCGGCCGCGCGCGTGAAAAAGGGCTGGTGGAGATCAACTGCCGCAACATCCGCAAATACACGCTGGACAAGCACCGCCGGGTGGATGACGCGCCCTACGGCGGCGGCAGCGGCATGCTCATTCAGGCGCAGCCGGTTTACGACTGTTACCGCTCGCTGTGCGAGGATATCGGCCGAAAGCCGCACTTGATCTATCTGTCGCCGCAGGGCGCCGTGCTCACGCAGCAGCGCGCGAAGGAGCTGCTGCAATACGACAACATCGCTCTGCTGTGCGGGCATTACGAGGGCATCGACGAGCGCGTGCTCGAGGAGATCGTCGATGAAGAGATCTCCATCGGCGATTACGTGCTCACCGGCGGCGAGCTGCCCGCCATCATCGTGGCGGACTGTGTGTGCCGCATGCTCCCGGGCGTGCTCTCGGGCGAAGACAGCTTCACCAAAGAGAGCCACTATGCCTCGCTCCTCGAAGAGCCGCAGTACACCCGCCCGGAGGTGTGGCACGATAAGTCCGTGCCCGAGGTGCTGCTCAGCGGCCACCACGCCAACATTCAAAGCTGGCGGCGGCAAAAGCAGCTGGAGCGCACGCTGCAAAAGCGCCCCGATCTGCTGGAAAAGGCCGACCTTGACAAAAAGGATCGGGACTATCTGAAAAAACTGACGGAAGAAGAAACCGAATGAAACAAAAAACTTCCTCAAAAGGCCGCGACCTGCTCCGGCTTTTTGCTTCGTTTTTCAAAATCGGCCTGTTCACCTTCGGCGGCGGCTATGCCATGCTGCCCATGCTTGAGCGTGAACTGGTCGAGGACCGCAAATGGGTGACGAACGAGGATATTCTGGATTATTTCGCCGTGGGGCAGTGCACCCCGGGCGTTATCGCGGTCAACACCGCCACCCTCGTCGGCTACAAGCGCGGCAGGGTGCCGGGCGCGGTCGTCGCCACGCTGGGCGTGATTTGCCCTTCGCTGATCATTATCACCGTCATCGCCGCCGTATTGAGCAATTTTGCCGACATTCCGGCGGTGCAGCACGCCTTTGCGGGCATCCGCGTGGCGGTCTGCGCGCTGATCACGGCAGCGGTCATCAAGCTCATCAAATCCAACGTCAAAAGCGTTGTGCAAATCTTGTTAGCCGTCGCCGCGTTCGTCGTGGTGGCGGTGCTCGGCGCAAGCCCCGTGTGGGTGGTCGTCGGCGCGTCCGTCGCCGGGCTGTTCCTCGGTAAATTCGGCAAAAAGCCGAAGGAAGAGGAGGCGAAGAAATGACCCTGCTTCTTCTTTGCTGGAGCTTTTTCAAAACCGGCCTGTTCGCCGTGGGCGGCGGGCTGGCGACGCTGCCGTTCCTGACCGAAATGGCGACGAACCACCCCGAATGGTTCACCAAAGCGCAGCTGGCCGATATGATCGCCGTGGCGGAATCCACGCCCGGCCCCATCGGCGTGAACATGGCGACCTACGCCGGTTACCTTACCGCCGGTGTGCCCGGCGCGATCCTGGCGACCTGCTCGCTGGTGCTGCCCTCGCTGATTATCCTGACCATCATCGCCCGCGTGCTCGACCGCTACATGAACAACAAGTACGTCAAATGGGTGTTCGGCGGGCTGCGTCCGGCGGTCACGGGCCTGATCGCCGCGGCGGGCTGGAGCGTGTTCAAGCTCTCGCTTTTTCATCTCGACGGCTTTTCGTGGGCGCATTTCTGGCAAGCCTTCAACCTGCCCGCTATCGGTCTGTTCGCCGTGGTGCTGTTTTTGACCCAGTTCAAAAAGACCAAAAAGCTGCATCCGATCCTGTTCATCGCGGTCTGCGCCGCCATCGGCGTGGTTTTCAAAATGTGAGGCAGGACATCGGAATTTGTCGAGCTGGCGCTCGACTCGATATATTGCTGCGCAATTCGATATACCTTCGGTTCGATATGCCTGACG
>CAMJHI010000029.1 GCA_946405475.1 uncultured Clostridia bacterium | reverse complement strand
AGCACGTGGACGTATATTACTCAAATATGCGTCCCGTGATCAAGCAGATAATAGCGAACGCTCTCGTCGCCGCGCCGCTTCATGCAGGCCAAATACAGCAGCGAAAAATGATACAGTGTGCGCAGGTCGTAGCGCACCTTGCGCTTTTTGCGCAGCCACAGCCCGACGATCAGGCGCAGAAACGTCAGAAATTCCGCCGAAAAAACGAGCCGCAGCCCGCCGTTTTTCAATACGCCGCGCTCGGGCAGCACCTGCCGCGCGTCGCTGCCGAAATGGTCGAGCAGCGCTTTCATGTTCACGGTTTTGCCGGAGCCCGGCAACCCGAAAAATTCAATGATCATGACCGATTCCTTTATCTCAGCAGGGTAAGCCGCGATCGGCTTGATTACAAGTATCTTTTATTATACTTCACAACGCGAAATAATACAAGCAAATTTCAAAAAACTGCCACAGTTTCCCGTGGCAGTTTTGTATCGGTTGCGGCGAGGGGTTATTTTCCCAGCAGAAGCATGCCCTGCGTGATGAGGAATTCCGCGAGGATGTAGGTGAACATGATCATGAAGTGACGTTTGAAAACAAGGTTCTTGTTTTCGTGGAAGCGCACCAGGAACAGGATCACGTCGGAGCAGAAGAACAGGATCGCGCCGATATAGGCGAGCGCCGCGCCGAGCCCGGGGTGAGTCATGAGCTGCATGAGCGCGAACAGGTTCATGGCGGCGTTGACGAGCAGGTAAAAGATCATGCCAAACTTCATGAATGAATCAAGGTAACGCCGCAGCATCGTAAATTCCCACCCGATCACCGCCAGATAAACCAGCGCGGCCGGAAGGACGATCAGCAGCTTGACAGCGGCCAAATCGACGCTGGCGGCATACAGGAAGATGAAGAACACGTGCGCCGCGGCGAAGGAAAGCCCGCCGCTGATGAAATACGCCTTGCCGTTGGGGATGAGCAGCACGTCGCCCAGCCAGCTTGTGACCAGCGCCGCGATCAGCAGCCATGAGGGCTTATCCACCGAAAACAGATAGTAGCACAGGATCAGCGGCACCAGAAACGGCTTGGTCAGGGCGCGGTGTTTGCCGCTGTCACGCCAGCTTTCGACCAGATGGACGGCGGAAAAGAACAGCAGCAGCGCCAGAAACACATATTTCAGATAGCTTGTCACGTCACACACCCCCATAGTTGTTTCTTTCAGTGTAAAAAAATCGTAAAAACTTGTCAAGCAAAGAAATGTAAATATTTGCTGAACATTGTCGCAAAAGTCCGATCGGAAACACAGCGAAAAAGATTTGCAATTCTTTTCAGCTTATGATATATTAAAATGTAATATTCCGCATTGCGTGAAGCAGGTGACAGTATGAAGATCATCGACATCCTCAATAACGGCAAGGTAAACGTATCGTGCGAGCTGTTCCCGCCCAAGCAGTTTGCGCAGCTCACCGGCGCCCGACAGATCGTGCGCGAGGTGGCGGGGCTGCAGCCGTCGTTCATCAGCGTTACCTATGGGGCGGGCGGCGGCACGAGCGACCACACGGTCGATCTGGCGCGTGAGGCGGAAGAAAACGGCGTGACCGCTTTGGCGCACCTGACGTGCTATTCCTCCGACAAAGCCAAGGTGCTCGACGTGATCGCCCGGCTGAAAGAAAACGGCATCGAAAACATTCTGGCGCTGCGCGGCGACCGGGCCTCCGACGCGCCGCTGGGCGAATTCCACCATGCCAGCGAGCTGATGGAGCTGATCTCTTCTCAGGGTGATTTCTGCGTGGGCGGCGCGTGCTACCCCGAATGCCATCCCGAATCGCCCAGCCTTGCGGCGGATCTGGACGGGCTTAAGCGCAAGGTGGCCAACGGCTGCCGGTTCCTGACGACGCAGATGTTTTTCGACAACGCCGCGTTTTACAAATTCGCTTATCATCTTCGCTCCGCGGGCATCCATGTGCCGCTGGTGGCGGGCATCATGCCCGTTACGCAAAGCAGCCAGATCGAGCGCATCGTCAAGCTCTCCGGCTGCGGCATCCCGCTGGAGCTGACCGCCATTTGCGACCGCTTTGCCGACGATCCCGCCGCCATGAAGCAGGCGGGCATCGCCTTTGCCACCAATCAGATCATCGATCTCGTGGCCAGCGGCGTCAACAACATTCACATTTACACCATGAACAAGCCGGATATCGCGCGGGCGATCATGAGCAATCTCTCCGATATCATCGGCAAGCAGGGGACGCAGCATGAAACTAAATGACATTCTCACCAAACGCCTTGTGTTCTGCGACGGCGGCATGGGCACCGTGCTGCAGTCGCTCGGCCTGCCGCCCGGCAAGCGGGCTGACAGCTGGTCGATCGAAGAACCCGAAAAAGTCAAAGCTGTGCACCGCGCCTATCTCGACGCGGGGTGCGACGTCATCACTGCCAACACCTTTGGCGCGGCGGTGCCGGGCGATTATGAGCCGGAGCAGCTCGTGGCGGCGGGGCTGAAAAACGTCCGCGAGGCGATCGAAGACAGCGGGCGCGACGCGCTGGCGGCGCTGGATCTCAGCACCACGGCGCAGCTTCTTGAGCCGCTGGGCGGCATGACCTTTGAAGAGGCTTATGACCGCTTTGCCCGCGTGGTGCGCTGCGGCGCGCAGAGCGGCGCGGATCTCATCCTCATCGAAACCATGACCGATCCGTATGAGATCAAGGCGGCGCTGCTGGCCGCCAAAGAAAACAGCACCCTGCCCGTGGGCGTGACCTTCACGGTCGACGAGGGCGGTCGGCTGCTCAACGGCGCGGATATCATCACCGCCGCCGCGCAGATCGAAAGCCTGGGCGCCGATTTCGTGGGGCTCAACTGCGGCTTCGGTCCCGACAAAATGGTGGAGCTTGCGCCAACCCTGCTTGGCTTTACCAAACTGCCCGTGCTGGTCAACCCCAATGCCGGGCTGCCCGTGGTGCTCAACGGTCAGACGACCTATACGCTCACGCCCGACGATTTCGCCGAAAAAATCGCCGAACTGGTCCGCCTCGGCTGCGCGGCGGTGGGCGGCTGCTGTGGCACCACGCCCGCGCATCTGAAAGCCGTTGTCGACAAATGCCGCCATATGCCGCTGCAATTGCCCGACAACAGCGCCCGCGCAAGCTTCGTTTCCTCCCGCACCAAAACGGTGTTTTTTGAAAACAAGACCGTTCTCATCGGGGAACGGCTCAACCCCACCGGCAAGCCCCGGCTGAAAGAGGCGCTGCTCAGCGGCCGTTACGATTACCTGCGCGAAGAAGCGGTGAATCAGGAACAGGCGGGCGCCGACGTGCTCGACGTGAACGTCGGCGTTTCCGGCGTCAACGAGCCCGAAGCGCTCACGCAGGCGGTCAGGACCGTGCAGGGCGTTTCGCAATTGCCCGTGCAGATCGACACCGGCGACCTGGCCGCGCTCGAGCAGGCGCTGCGCATCTGCTGCGGCAAGCCGCTCATCAATTCGGTCAACGGCTCCGAAGAATCACTCACCCGCGTTTTACCGCTGGCCAAAAAATACGGCGCCATGCTCGTGTGCCTGACGCTCGATGAAAACGGCATCCCCGATTCGGCGCAGGAGCGCGTGGCCATCGCCGAACGCATCATCACGCGGTGCGATGAGATCGGCATCGCGCGTGACAATATCATCATCGACCCCCTGACCATGACCGTCAGCACCGACAGCGCGAGCGCGGTCAAAACGCTCGCCGCGGTCGACGAGATCCGCCACCGTCTCGGCGTTCACACGGTTCTGGGCGTTTCCAACATTTCGTTCGGTCTGCCGTGCCGTGAAAAGGTCAACGCCGCGTTTTTTGCCGCGGCGATGCAGCGCGGCCTGAGCGCCGGCATCATCAACCCGATGAATGCCGCGCTGATGGAAGCGTATCACACCCACAACGTCCTCACCGGCGCGGACGACGGCTGCGCGGAATACATCGCCCTTTACGCCGACGCTGTGAGCGAACAGACGGCGCCGCGCCGCCAAAAGCAAAGCGGGACCGTCGGCGACCTGTCCGCCGCCGTCATCGGCGGCATGCCGGAACAGGCCTGCCGCTTCACCGAGCAGCTTCTGACCGACACGGCCGCGCTCGACGTCATCAACGGCCACCTTGTGCCCGCGCTTGACGAGGTCGGGCGGCTGTTTGAGCAAAAAAAGCTCTTCCTGCCCCAGCTTCTCAACGCCGCCAAAACAGCGGCAGCCTGCTTCGACGTCATCAAGCAGCGCCTGCAGGCGAGCGGCGAACAGCAGCAGAAAAAGGCGAAGGTCATTCTTGCCACCGTCAAGGGCGACGTGCACGACATCGGCAAGAATATTGTGAAGGTTCTGCTTGAAAACTACGGTTATGAGGTCATTGATCTGGGCAAGGACGTGGAACCGGCCGCCGTTGTCGACTGCTGCCTGGCGCAGAACGTGCCGCTGGTGGGCTTGAGCGCGCTGATGACCACCACGCTCCCCGCCATGAAAGATACCGTCGCTTTGCTGCGGCAGAAGTGTGATTGCAAAATCATGGTGGGCGGCGCCGTGCTCACCGAAGAATACGCCAAAGAGATCGGCGCCGATTTTTACGGCAAAGACGCCATGTGCGCCGTTCGTTACGCGGAAGAATTATTCAATTAAAACAGAAAGAGGTCACCATTATGCGTTCCAGCAACATTGACAGAAGGACCGACCGCGGTCAGGTCGCCATTTCCATGAGCCTTGACGGCACGGGCCGCGCTGAGATCAGCACCGGCTCCGATTTTCTGGATCATCTGCTCGTCGGCTTCACCGAATGCGGCCGCTTCAACCTGAGCCTGCGCGCCCGCATCCCGAACGATCCCGATTACCACCACACCGCTGAGATCATCGGCGACAGTCTGGGGCAGGCGTTCAGCGAATCCCTGAAAGACGCCAACGGCATCCGCCGCTACGGCAACTTCTTCATGCCCGTGGGCGACGCGCTGGTCATGGCGGCGGTCGACGCCGACAGCATTCCCTACCTGATCTTCAACATCGGCAAAACCAACAAAAGCGTGGCCGGCTTCGACGTTTCCCTGGTCGAAACCTTTTTCCACGCCTTCACCGCGTCGGCCAAAATGAACGTGCAGATCAACACGCAGTACGGCACCGACACCCACAACATCATCGAAGCGGCGTTCAAGGCGCTGGGCTACGCCATTGGCGCGGCGGTCTACGCCCCCTACAACAGCTCCACCTCCCTGCGCAAGGGCACGGCGGTCACGCTGGATTGACGGAATTTTGCTGATTTTCTTTCAAAAAACACTTGATTTATGCCATGGATTGTGCTATAATTGCCGGGCATTTCGCACGCAGAGCGTTCAAACCGAAGTGCAGCCAACAGCTGTTCGGCTCAAAATAGCTCTGCGGAGGAATAAACTAAGGAGGAAAAAACCATGTCAACCGTATCCATGAAGCAACTGCTCGAAGCAGGCGTCCACTTCGGTCACCAGACCAGAAGATGGAACCCCAAAATGGCGCCCTACATTTTCGCAGAGCGCAACGGCATCTACATCATCGACCTTCAGAAGACGGTCAAAAAGCTTGACGAAGCTTACAAATTCGTCACCGAGATCGCGGCCGAAGGCGGCGAGCTGCTCTTCGTCGGCACCAAGAAGCAGGCGCAGGAATCCATCCGCGACGAAGCGACCCGCTGCGGTATGCCCTTTGTCAACGCCCGTTGGCTCGGCGGCATGCTCACCAACTTCAAAACCATCCAGAAGCGCATCAAGAGACTCGCTCAGCTCAAGAACATGGAAGCTGACGGCACGTTCGACATGCTCCCCAAAAAGGAAGTTGTCAAGCTCAAGCTCGAAATCGAAAAGCTCGAAAAGTTCATGGGCGGCATCACCGGCATGAAGAAGCAGCCGGCGGCGATGTTCGTTGTTGACCCGCGCAAAGAGCGCAACGCCGTGGCCGAAGCCAAGAAGCTCGGTATCCCGATCGTGGCCATCGTCGACACCAACTGCGACCCCGACGAGATCGACTACGTCATCCCCGGCAATGACGACGCCATCCGCGCCGTGAAGCTCATCGCTTCCGAAATGGCCAACGCCGTTCTCGAAGGCAAACAGGGCGAGCAGGCGGCTCCCGCGGCTGAAGAAGCCGAGGCCCCCGCTGCGGAATAATCAAACACGACCTATTATTTTAGGAGGAATATATTATGGCATTCACTGCGAAAGACGTTAAAGAGCTTCGTGAAATGACCGGCGTCGGCATGATGGACTGCAAGAAGGCCCTCACCGAAACTGACGGCGATATGGAAAAGGCCGTTGATTACCTCAGAGAAAAAGGCCTTGCCGCTGCGCAGAAAAAGGCCGGCAGAATCGCCGCTGAAGGTATGGTCTATCCGTACTACGACGCAGCCAAAAAGGTCGGCGTCATCGTCGAAGTCAACGCCGAAACCGACTTCGTCGCCAAGAACGACCGTTTCACCGACTTTGTCAAGGCGGTCGCCAGAACCATCGTCAACGACAACCCCGCCGATCTCGACGCGCTGCTTGCCTGCACGCTTGACGGCAGCGACAGAACCGTTCAGGAAAACCTGCAGGATAACATCCTCGCCATCGGCGAAAACCAGAAGATCCGTCGTTTTGAGCGCATCGAAAGCGTTTGCGCTACCTACATCCACGGCGGCGGCGCTGTGGGCGTTCTCGTCAGCTTCGACACCGACGCGGAAGGCTGCGCGGAATTCGACGTGGCCGGCAAAGACGTTGCCATGCAGATCGCGGCCATGAGCCCGGCGTTCCTCGACGAAGCTTCCGTTCCGGCCGACGTGATCGATCACGAAAAAGGCATCATCCTTGCCCAGATGAAGGAAGACCCGAAGATGGCCGGCAAGCCCGAAAAGGTTCTCGACGGCATCGTCACCGGCAAAATCAAGAAGTATTTCAAAGAAAACTGCCTCGTCGATCAGGCGTTTGTCAAGGATGACAAGGTTTCCGTCGGTCAGTACGTTGAATCCGTCGCCAAGGAAATCGGCAAATCCATCAAGGTCACCGGGTACATCCGTTTCGCCAAGGGCGAAGGCCTCCAGAAGCGCGAAGACGATTTCGCTGCCGAAGTCGCCAGCATGATGGGCTGATCACCAAAATGAATTATAGAGCACGTTCGCTCCCGCAAGGGTTTCAACGTGCTCTGTTTTTCTTATGGGAAGGGGAATACGAAACGGAGCCGTTCACCAAAGTGTTTGTCTGCGTCGCTCAAAAGAACTCTGCGCAGACCCGGCTGGACGAGCCGCCCTGCATCTGGCATCCTCTGGGCCGTGACCAAGCTCATCAAAGACGCCGGTGCAAAATCGAGAAAACCGGTGAAACATAAAAGAGCAACACGGTGAATGAGTTTCGGGGTCTGTCGGCACTTTTTGGCCGAAAAGCTGAAAAACGGCGAAGAAGCTGCTCGACCGGGCGAACATGTTCCAGGCGTTGTGAACTGCGTCGGATCATTATATTGTTTTAAATATCATTTGACTGAAATCAAAGGAGGGCTTCGCAATGGATAACAGCTGCGACAACAAAGAGGCGAAGAAGCTTTCCCGGCAGCTCTGTGTTCCGGATGATGCGGCGGCAAAACAAAACGGACTTGTCGAGTGCTTTTTGGGCTTACTGCGTGAAAAAACCTATGGCATTGTTTTGGCGCTGACGCTTGCGTTTTGCTATGGCTACCGCTGCGTGAGCTTTGTTCCCGGCATCGATGACCTTGCCACTGATTATTACCGTGGCATCGGGCTTCTGGCACAGGGACGGTTCACAAGTGTTTTGCTCACCTCGCTCCTCGGCTTTTTTTCAGAAAATCCGTACGCGGAAACATTTCTCGGTGTCTTGCTGTTCGGCGCGGCGGCGGTTGTGATCTGCGCATTTTTGCGCAGTGTCAACCAAACGATCGTCACCGTCGGCTTTTGCACCGTTTTCACCTGCTTGTTCCTTTCCTGCGCGCTGATCCCGGAATCCTTTTGCTTTTTCGGCATGCCTCTGGCGATCGCCGTCAACTTCATCGGAACGACGGCGGCCGTTTATTTTGCCCGGAAAGCGATACGGGGCAAAAAGCGCCTTGCCTTGCTGCCGGCAGTTGTTTTACTGGTTTTTGTTGTGTCGCTGTATGAAGCTTTTGTCGTTTATTATGTTTCCCTTGTGTTCGCCGTGTTTATTCTCGAATATCTGGCGGCATACCGGGGTCCTCGTCTGCGTTTCAAAACCGTTTTATTCGACGGGATGAAATATCTTGCGGTGCTGGTGGCCGCCGTTTTGGTCGAATATCTGGTTTCCGCGCTGCTGATCAAGTTGGCCGGCATTACAGAAACCAACTATTCTGACTACGCCCTGACACCGCGCTATTTTTCGCAGGGTTTTTTCGGTACGCTGATCATTACGATCAAAGAACTTGTCGTCTATCATCTCTCCGGCTTTTGGAACTTTCCGGTTGCCGTGCTGAATTTGAGCATCTTGCTGTTGTTGATCTTTGCCGTTGTTTCTCTCATCAAAACCAAAAACGGCGTTTTGCCGCTGCTGTTTGCCGGGCTGATCTTCAGCCTGTTCCTCATGAGTCTGATCACCGGCGAGGTTGCTAAGCCGCGCGGCCTTCAATGCGCCTATTTTGTTGATGCGTTTGCGTTTGCTCTGCTTTTTGCCGCAGTTGCCAAAACAAACAGGAAAAAGCTCATCGCCGCAGTTTCCGCTTGCTTTGTCTTGCTTGTTGTGTGGCAGGGCGGCTATATCAACAAGCTGTTTTATGTTGAAAACAATAAGCGCACGGCGGAACTGACGGTGCTCTCTCAGGTGTACTGGCAGGCGGCGCAAACCGCCGATGTGACGGCAAAGCCGCTGATCGTTGTCGGCGACTATTCCTTGAACGAAAGGCAGAAGGAACAGTGTTATATCACCACGGATGCATATGGCTACCGTGTGTTGAATCGGTTGCTGAGCGGTCGGCTGGACGCGATCTTCCGCCCGGATCAGGGTCGGTTTGTTACACCGCTTACGGCCTTGTCATCCCGTTCAACGGTGAAGTGGGTCATCAACGGGTTGAGAGGCAGCAACACTGAGCTATACGCTTTCTTTGATTATCTTGGTTTCGTCTATGTACCATGCACCAGCGAACAGTATGAACGCGCCTGTCTTCTTGCGCAAGATATGCCGGAATGGGGGCAGCAGGGCTGCATTAAAGAAACCGGAGAGTTTATCATCGTCAAGATGTTTAATTCGGATGCAGAGTAGCCGTTGGAAAGCTCAGCCAGAGTCAAATCAACAAAATGAACGGCGGCAGGGCTCGCTGCCGCCGTTCAGACAAATCACGGTGCCGAAACCCGGCAAACGGTCAACACGACCTTTGCAAGCGGTTGCGGCGCCTTTTTATGCCGTAAATCGCTCGCTTTGTCTTCTCTTTCGATGTTTCCGGCAAAAAAACTGCGAACCGGGATTTGTTATGGCGGAATCCCATGGGATTGTGTTTTTATCCGGCTGCTGCGCACCTTCGCGCCTTGTGCAGATGTCGGCACAAGCGGCGAGACCGCGTCGGAGCCTCCGAACTCAAACGAAAAGATTCTTCAAATTTTTTTCCAAAACTCCTTGATATTTCAAAAATGTTTGATAAAATATAATTTGACAAAATCAAAAGAGGTCTTCACATGGAACCCAATCACGATTACAAAGAAGCGATGAAGCTGTCCCGTCAGCTCTGCTTTCCACTTTATGCGGCGGCGCGGTGTGTGACCAACCTCTATACGCCTTTTCTAAAACCCTTGGGGCTGACTTATACGCAGTATCTTGTGCTGCTCGTGCTGTGGGAGCAGGACGGCGTCACGGTCGGGGAGCTTTGCGAAAAGCTGCTGCTCGATAACGGCACGCTCTCACCCCTGCTCAAAAAAATGCAGCAGGCGGGCTGGGTCGAAAAACGCCGCAGCCCGGCGGACGACCGCGTGGTGGTCGTGACGCTCACGCAGGCGGGGCGGGATCTGCAGCTTCAGGTTAAAGACGTGCCGGAACACGTCGGCAGTTGCGTTCATTTGTCGGCGGAAAAAGCCGCGGAGCTTTATTCGCTGCTTTATGAATTATTAGATGAAACAAAAGAAAGGGGAAACAAAGCATGAAAACAGTCTATGATTTTATCGTGAAGGATCGTCAGGGGAACGAGGTCAGCCTCGAACAGTATCGCGGCAAGGTGCTGCTCATCGTCAACACGGCCACGGGCTGCGGCTTCACGCCGCATTATGAGCCGCTGGAGGCCATGTATAAGGAATTCAAGGACAGAGGCTTTGAAATCCTCGATTTCCCGTGCAACCAGTTCGCCGGTCAGGCGCCCGGCAGCGACGAAGAGATCCATTCGTTCTGCACGCTGAAATTCGGCACGGAATTCCCGCAGTTCACCAAGATCGACGTCAACGGCGAAACGGCCGACCCGCTCTTTGCGTTCCTGGCCACGGAAAAGCCCTTTGAGAGCTTCGGCAAGGGCATCAAGGCCGCGATGATGAGCAAGATCTTCAACGCCAACAACAAAAAGTTCGGCGACAAGGCCTACATCAAATGGAATTTCACCAAGTTCCTCATCGACCGCGAGGGCAAGGTCATTGCCCGTTTTGAACCGACCTTCGACATGGACGAGGTCAAAAAGGCCGTGGAAGCGGCGCTTTGATCCGCGAAAGGAAGATAGACATGCAAAAGGTATATGACTTTCTGAAAGAAGCCGAAACGTATTATCTGGCGACGGTCGAGGGCAATCAGCCCCGCGTGCGCCCGTTCGGCACGATCAACCTGTTTGAAGATAAGCTTTATATCCAGACCGGCAGGGTCAAGCCCGTGTCGCAGCAGCTGGCTGCCAACCCGAAGGCGGAGCTTTGCGCGTTCCACAACGGAACGTGGCTGCGCGTGAGCGGTGAATTGGTGGAGGATGACCGCACGGAAGCCAAAAAAGCCATGCTCGACGCCTATCCGCAGCTGCGCGGGATGTATGACGAGAACGACGGCAACACGCAGGTGTTTTATTTCAAAAATGCCACGGCGGTGTTCTCTTCGTTCACGTCCGCGCCGGAAACCGTGACGTTCTGACGAAAGGGGCGGTACACCATGGCAAAGGATCCGACGCTCAGCGCTCCGCTTGCGCCCGACCGTGAAAAAGTGATCGTCAGAACCAGTGTCGTCGGCATTGCGGCCAACGTGCTTTTGGTCGCGTTCAAGGCGGCCGTCGGGCTGGTGAGCGGCTCCATCGCCGTCATTCTGGACGCCGTCAACAATCTCTCCGACGCGCTGTCCTCCGTGATCACCATTCTCGGCGCCAAGCTCGGCGCCAAACAGCCCGACAAAAAGCACCCGCTGGGCTACGGGCGCATCGAATACCTCAGCTCCATGTTCGTGGCGGCGCTCGTGCTCTATGCCGGCGGCACCTCGCTGGTGGAGTCGGTCAAAAAGATCATCCATCCCGAGGCTGCCGATTATTCGGTGGTGTCGCTCGTCATCATCGCCGCCGCCGTCGCGGTCAAGCTGGTGCTGGGCGCCTACGTCAAAAAGAAGGGCAAGGCGGTCAATTCCGGCGCGCTCATCGCCTCCGGGTCTGACGCGTCGTTCGACGCCATCCTTTCCGCTTCGGTGCTGGCTTCCGCCCTCATCTATATGCTCTGGCACGTCTCGCTGGAAGCCTACGTCGGCGTGGTCATCGCGGGCTTCATCATCAAAGCGGGCGTGGAAATGATGATCGAAACGCTCAACGATATCCTCGGCCGCCGCGGCGACCGCGAGCTGGTCAGGCAGATCAAAAACCTGCTCAACGAGGAACCCGCCGTGAAGGGCGCCTACGATCTGTTCCTGTTCAATTACGGGCCGGAGCAGGATTACGGCTCCGTTCACCTTGAAGTGCCCGACGTGATGACCGCCGACGAGATCGACGCGCTGACAAGGCGGCTGCAGGAGCGGGTGTATCATGAAACCGGCGTGATCCTCACCGGCATCGGCGTTTATTCCTACAACACGCAGGATCCCGAAATCGTTCAGATCCGCGGCACGGTGCAGAAGACCGTGCTCGCGCACGACTGGGCGCTGCAGTATCACGGCTTTTACGTGGATACGGCGAACAAAACCATGCGCTTCGACGTGGTGATCAGCTTTGACGTTGACCGCAAACAGGCGCTGACCGAGCTGTATCAGGAGGTGCAGGCGCTGTACCCCGATTATCAGATCCAGATCGTTCCCGATTTCGACGTGTCGGATTAAACAGAAAAGGCAGTCCGGATGTTTCCGGGCTGCCTTTTTTGTCGATTTGAATGAATTGACGGCTTCGCCGTCGTGAATTGGCTTCGCCATGAATTTTCGCGTTGCTCCATGAATTGCATGGTTTTGCCATGCGTGGCGGGCGGGCTCTGCCCGCACCCGATCCATTCAATCCATGTCATGCGCGAAGCGCAATTCATGACCGCAGGTCAATTCATGCCATGGGGCAATTCACGCGCCTTCCGGCGCCATTCATTCCGGTAGTTGCCAAAGGCAAATACCGGTTTATGATTCCGTGACGAGCTTGCCGGTCACATGCTCCGGCGTCAGCGCGAGGCACTGCACCCGCGGCAGGGCGCTTGCCAGCTCCCGCCGCAGATAGTCCTCATCGTCGGTGAATTTGCGGCAGATCGCGCTGCAGATTTTCACGGCCTGTTCTTCGTCGGTCACAAGGCTCATCCGCCCGAACACGACCACGCTTTTTACCTTCAGCGCCCAATCGTCTTCGACCGGCGCGCCTTTTTCGACCACGGTGTAGCAGACCTTGTCGCAGGCCTTGATCGCGTCGAGCTTGTGGCCTTCCTTTGCCGCGTGAAAATACAGCCTGCCGTCCTCCTCACAGAACCAGTGGTTCAGCGGCACGCCGTAGGGGTAGCCGTCGTCGCCCAGAAGCGAGAGCACGCCCCGCTTTTCCGCCTTCAGCACGGCGAGGCATTCCTCTTCGGTGATCTGTTGCTTGAACCGTCTCATGCTCCGAAATTCGTTCATTCCGCATCATCCTCCAGCGCTTCGAGCAGAAAACTCACCGGGCGAAAGCCGTCGTTGCAGGAGATCATGGCGGATTTTTTGTTTTTCATCCATCCGTCGTAAAAATCCTCCGCGCCGTGCGCCAGCGCCATCACAAACGGCGAAACCGTGTCCCACGCGCTGCCGCAGAATCCGTCGGGCTTCTGCCAGCCGTTGGCGACGAACACCTGCCCCAGCTTCATGTCGCACGCGTGCTCGATGGGGTTTTCATAGGCTGCGATCAGATCGTCATACCGCGCCATGCGCATGACGGTGATTTTGACTTTTTTCATATTTTATCCTTTCTTAAACCGCGATCAGCCGCGTGGCTTACCCGCCTTTCTGATCGAATTGTCGTCTCTTGATTTCAATCTCGCTGACAAGGGCCGAACCGATGATCAGCACCGCGCCGACGATGCCCGCCGCGCCGAGCGGTTCATGCAGAAACAGCGCCGAAAACAGCAGCGCGGCCACCGGGTCGATATAGCTGAGCATGGCGACGGTCTGCGCGCGCAAGCCGTCCATGCTGCCGAAATACAGCAGATAGGCGAGCCCTGTGTGGATCACGCCGATGACGAGCAGCAGGAGCGCCGTCGACCCGCTCCACGCGATGCCGCCGAACCCGCCGGTCAGCAGCAGATACGGCACGGTGACGAGCCCGGCAAAGAACAGCTGCACCGCGGTTTTCTGATACACGTCGATCCCGCCGAGGCGCTTGTTGAGAATGACGACGGCGGCGTAGCACACGGCCGCGCCCAGCCCGAACAGCACGCCGCCCGGGGTCGCGCCCTGCGACCCGCCGACCACACCGGAAACCAGCGCCATGCCGAACACGGCGACGGCGGCGCACACCGCCTTTCTGACCGTCAGCTTTTCTTTGAAAAACAGGGGCGAGAACAGCACCACGACGGTGGGCTGCATGTAGTAGCACAGTGTTGCGACGGCGACGGTCGTGCGGTTGAACGCTTCAAACAGCAGCATCCAGTTCACGCCGATGACCGCGCCCGTGAGCGCGAGCAGCCCGAAGGATCGCCGCGACAGCCCTTTCTTGATCCCTCGCCTTGTCAGCAGCAGAAAGGCAAAGAGCATCGCGCTGCCGAGCAGCCCCCGCGCAAACGCTAAAAACGCGGAGGGCAGGGGAAGGCTGCGCCGGAAAACGCCGATCGAGCCGAAGATCAGCAGGGAAAAGACCATCATCCAAAGCGATTTCGGTTCGTTGTTTCTGTCGTTCATGGTTTTTGTGTTCCTCAATACGGATTGCCGTTATAAAAAGCAGTGATACAGCGCCCGGAAGTATTGTTCATAGTCCTGGTGATCCGACAGCCCGGAAACCGAGCCGTCGCCGGCTTCGAGGATTTTCCACGAGCCGTCGTCCAGTTCGGCTGCGTCGATCGTGTAATACGGGCTGTCCAGATAACGGTATTTTTCGATCAGCTCCCGCGGCGGAAGCGGCGTGTAATCGCCTTGCCCGGAATTCCTGCTGACGGACGCCACTTCGTGGTTGATGACAAAAATGCGGTATTCGTTCGGGCGCTGACCGTATTTTTTCAGGTTCAGGTATTCCTTGATGCAGATCCCGCCTGTCAGCAGCTCGCCGCGGTACTTGTAGAAGACCTCCATCCACCGGTCGAATTCCTCCTGCGTGACGCTTTGATCAAAAAACGCAGGAAACTCCGTGCCCTTCACCGATTTGACCTCGTCTTTTACCATGAAGCGGTCAAATTTTTTCTTCAGGCGCTCCACGTCGATCGGCTTATGCAGAGGGAACCGCTCCATGCGGGCGGTATCGTCCCGG
>CAMJHI010000028.1 GCA_946405475.1 uncultured Clostridia bacterium | reverse complement strand
AAATCCTGCGACTTTGCAAGAAAAATGAAAACCGGCCGCGTTTTCGGCCGATACCCGAGGGGAAATGTTTTGCGATACTTGCGGAAAAATATTGCACTTTGCAGGTGGATATGCTACAATATTAACTTGTAAAATCATGTATTCAGGCCGGTGAAAATTATGGCGTTAGTGTCCTTGAAAGAGCTCGTATCACGAGCCGAACAACAAAACAAAGCCGTCGGCGCGTTCAGCGTCGGCAACATGGAAATGGTCATGGGCGCGGTCTCGGCCGCCGAAGAATCCGGCGAGCCGATCATTCTGCAGATCGCCGAAAAACGGCTGAAGAATTCGCCGTTGCCGCTCATGGCGCCCATGATGATCTCCGCGGCGAAGCAGGCGAGCGTCGATATCGCCGTTCACCTCGACCACGGGCTGACGCTCGATTGCATCAAAGAAGCGCTGGCTTACGGCTTCACCTCCGTCATGCTTGACGCGTCGCTGCTGCCGTTTGAAGAAAACATCGCCATGACCGGGCAGGTTCGTGCTTTGGCTGCCGGAACTGGCGCCTCTGTCGAGGCGGAGCTGGGCGTGGTCGGCGGCAACGAGGGCGACACGGCCGAGCACAAGATTCTGTGTACCGATCCCGCCGCCGCGCTGACGTTCTGCGAACAAACGGGCGTTGACGCATTGGCCGTCGCCATCGGCAACGCGCACGGCAACTATCCCGTGCTGCCCGAGCTTCGCTTCGATATTTTAGAGCAGATCGACAACACGGTTTCCACGCCGCTCGTTCTGCACGGCGGCACGGGCATCACCGATGATATGTTCCGCAGGGCGGTCGCGCTGGGCGTTCGCAAAATCAACATCGCCACGGCGAGCTTCGACCATTTGGCGCAGTACGCCAAGGCTTACACCGACACGGTCGACAAGCCCGATTATTTCAAGCTGTCCGAAGAAATGGTGCGCGGCGTTCACGACAACGTCCTGCGCCACATCAAAGTGTTGTCAGGGGAATAAACCACGGAAAGGGGGTTTGATATGAAGTATATCGAATTTGACAACAGCAAAAAATACGATCTCATTCTGCTCGGGCGCGTCGCGGTGGATCTCAATCCCGTCGACTATTACTGCCCGCTCAACGAGAGCACCACGTTCAAGCGTTATCTCGGCGGTTCGCCGGCGAATATCGCGGTGGGTCTGGCCCGTCTGGGCAAAAAGTGCGGCTTCTTCGCCCGCGTGTCCGACGATCAGCTCGGCACCTTCGTCACCGATTTCTTTGATAATGAGGGCATCGACACGTCGCACATCGTCCGCTGCACAAACGGCGAAAAGATCGGTCTGACCTTTACCGAGATCAAGAGCGAGACCGAAAGCTCCATCGTCATGTACCGCAACGAAGCCGCCGACTTAAAGCTCGACGTGGCGGATATCGACGAGGAATACATCAAGCAGGGCAAGGCGATCCTCATTTCGGGCACGGCGCTGGCCGAAAGCCCCTCGCGCGAAGCGGCGCTCAAGGCGGTCATGCTCGCCAAGCGCAACAACGTGCCCGTGATTTTTGATATCGACTATCGTTCCTATAACTGGAAGAACGCCGACGAGATCTCCATTTATTACGCTGCCGTCGCGCGCGAAGCCGACATCATCCTCGGCTCCCGCGAAGAATATGACCTGACCGAGCGGCTCATCAGACCCGGTATGAGCGATGAAGAGACCGCCGCCTACTGGCACGGTCAGAACGCCAAGATCGTCATCATCAAGCACGGCAAGCAGGGCTCGACCGCCTACACCAACGACGGCGAAAACTATTCCATCAAGCCCTTCCCGATCAAGCTCCTCAAATCCTTCGGCGGCGGCGACGGTTACGCGTCCGCCTTCCTCTACGGCCTGTTCGAGGGCTTTGAGATCATCGACGCGCTCGAATTCGGCTCGGCTTCCGCCTCCATGCTCGTGGCCAGCCACGCCTGCTCGCAGGATATGCCCACGGTGGAGCAGGTGAAGGAATTCATCAAAAAGGAAAAAGAAGAATACGGCGAAATGATCGCGAGAGTCTGAGAAGTCGAGGCAGCATCATGTTTGAAAAACTTTCTTACGACAACAGCGGCGTCAAAACCGTTTGCGAAAGGAACGGCTTCCATGCCGAGATGAATATGACCATCTGGGTCAAAAAGTTTGCGCCCGGCGAAACGGTCACGATCTGCGACGAAACCAACGAAACCGCGGCGCTGCTGCTGAGCGGCGAGGTCTGTTTTGAATGGGCGGGGAACAAGGCGGCTGCCAAGCGCCGCGACCCGTTTGAACGCACGCCTTACTGCCTGCACGTGTGCAAAGCAACGGCGTTTTCCGTCACCGCCCTGACCGAAAGCGAGGTCATCTTCCAGCAGACCGACAACGACCGCACGTTCGACCCCGTGTTCTACACGCCCGAAACCTGTTTGTATCAGGAATTCGGCAAGGGTCAGTGGGGCGGCGCGGGGCACCGCATCGTGTCCACCATGTTCGATTACGACAACGCGCCCTATTCCAACATGGTCATGGGCGAGGTGTTCAACCAGCCCGGCAAATGGTCGAGCTATCCGCCGCACCATCACCCGCAGCCCGAGGTCTACTATTACCGCTTCGACAAGCCGCAGGGCTTCGGCGCGTGCTTCAACGGCGACGAGGTCTACAAAAGCGTCGACGGTTCCGCGTGCTACATCGTTTCGGGCGATTGCCACCAGCAGGTGACCGCGCCCGGCTATGAAATGTATTACGTGTGGATGATCCGCCACATCGACGGCGACCCGTGGTATAAAACAACCAGAATATACGATGAAAGCCACGTTTGGCTTACCAAAGAATAAGGAGTTGACACCATGGCACTTATGACAATGGGTCAGGCGCTCGTGAAGTTCCTTGACAACCAGTACGTTTCCTTCGACGGCAAAGAAACCAAATTTGTCGACGGCGTGTTCACCGTGTTCGGCCACGGCATCGTGTGCGGCATCGGTCAGGCGCTCGATGAAGACCGGGGCGGGCTGCGCGTCTATCAGGGCAAGAACGAGCAGGGCATGGCGCACGTCGCCACGGCCTTTGCCAAACAGAACAACCGCCGCAAGATCATTGCCTGCGCTTCCTCCATCGGCCCCGGCTCCGCAAACATGGTCACCGCCGCCGCCACGGCCACGGTCAACCACGTTCCGCTGCTGCTCTTCCCGGCGGATGCGTTCGCATCCCGCCAGCCCGATCCCGTGCTGCAGCAGTTTGAGCAGGTCAATTCACTGGCCACCACCACCAACGACGCGTTCAAGGCCGTCACCCGGTATTGGGATCGGGTGCAGCGCCCCGAACAGCTCATGAGCGCCATGCTCAACGCCATGCGCGCGCTCACCGACACGGCCAACGCCGGCGCGGTCGCCATCTGCCTGCCGCAGGACGTTGAGGGCGAAGCCTACGATTACCCCGATTCATTTTTTGCCAAGCGCGTTCACAAAATCACCCGTCCGCTCCCCGTCAAAGAGGAGCTTGAAGACGCCGTTCAGGTCATTGCCGCGGCGAAAAAGCCGCTCGTCATCTGCGGCGGCGGCGTGCGCTATTCCGAAGCGGGCGAAGCGCTCGAAGCCTTCTGCAAGGCCTTCAACGTGCCCTTTGCCGAAACGCAGTCCGGCAAGTCCGCGTGCCTGTCCTCCAACGAATACAACCTCGGCGGTCTGGGCGTAACGGGCAATTCCTCCGGTAACGTCATCGCCAAAGAGGCTGACGTCATCATCGGCATCGGCACCCGTTTTTCCGATTTCACCACCGCGTCCAAATCGCTCTTCCGAGCCGACGCGAAGTTCGTCACGGTCAACACCTCCCGCTTCGACGCCTATAAGCTCGACGCGTGCAAGATCGTCGCCGACGCGAAGGAGGGCATCCTCGCCCTCACCGAAGCGCTTCAGGCGATCGGCTACCGGTCCGGCTACACCACCGAGATCGCGGCTGCGCGGGACGGCTGGGCGAAGGAAATGGAACGCCTGGCCGGTTACCGTTACGATGAAAACTTCCGGCCCCTCATCGCCGCGCGCGACGAACGCACCATCCCCGAATTCGTCGAAATGTACGGCACGAACGTCACGCAGGTTTCTGCCGTGGCGCTCATTCGTGAACTGATCGACGCCGACGCCATCTGCGTGGGCTCCGCGGGCTCTCTGCCCGGCGATCTGCAGCGCATGTGGACGACGGACGAGCGTTATTCCTACAACATGGAGTATGGCTACTCCTGCATGGGCTATGAAATCGCGGGTGCGCTGGGCTCCAAGCTCGCCGAGCCCGAAAGGGAAGTCTACGCCATGTGCGGCGACGGCAGCTACCTGATGCTGCACAGCGAGCTGGTCACCTCGATTCAGGAGGGCAAAAAGATCAACGTCATGCTGTTCGACAACAGCGGCTTCGGCTGCATCAACAACCTGCAAATGTCCAACGGCATCGGCAACCTCGCCACCGAATTCCGCAAACGGAACGAAAACGGCGAGCTGCTGGGTGATCTGATCCCCGTGGATTACGCCATGGCGGCGGCGGGTTACGGCCTCAAGACCTACACCGCGCGCAGCCTTGACGAACTGAAAGCGGCGATCGAAGACAGCAAAAAGCAAACCGTCTCCACCCTCATCGACATCAAGGTTCTGCCCAAGACCATGACCGACGGCTACGGCGCGTGGTGGCACGTGGGCATCCCCGCCGTGTCGAAGAGCGCGGGCGTGCAGGCGGCTTACGAAAATAAAGAAAAAAACAGAAAGGCAGCGAGGAAATACTGATGCTTGACAAAAACAAAGTGAAACTCGGCATTGCGCCGATTGCGTGGACCAACGATGATATGCCCGACCTCGGCGCGGAAAACACCTTTGAACAGTGCGTTTCCGAAATGGCGCTGGCGGGCTTTACCGGCTGCGAAGTCGGCAACAAATACCCCAAGGACACCGCCGTGCTCAAAAAGGCGCTTGCCCTGCGCGGCATGGAGATCTGCAACGCGTGGTTCTCCTCCTTCCTGCTGACCCAGCCCTATGAGCAGGTCGAAGCGGATTTCATCCAGCACGTTTCCTTCCTCAAGGAAATAGGCGCGAAGGTCGTCGGCATTTCCGAGCAGAGCTATTCCATTCAGGGCACCGACAAGGCTGTGTTTGAAGAAAAATACGTCATGAACGACGAAGAATGGGCGCGCCTGTGCGAGGGCGTCAACAAGCTCGGCAAGGTGTCGAAGGATATGGGCGTCGCCCTCACCCTGCACCACCACATGGGCACCGTCGTGCAGACCGAGGCGGAGATCGACCGCCTCATGGCCAACACCGACCCCGCCGTGTTCAGCCTGCTGTTTGATTCCGGCCATCTGGCCTATTGCGGCGAGGATTACATGAGCGTGCTCAACAAATACGTTGACCGCATCAAGCACGTCCACCTCAAGGATATCCGCCCCGAAGTGGTCGAAAAGGTGAAGAAAGAGCATCTTTCCTTCCTGCAGGGCGTTCGTCTGGGCACCTTCACCGTGCCGGGCGACGGCGCGATCGACTTTGCCCCCATCTTTGCCGTGCTTGAAAAAGCGGGCTACGAGGGCTATGTGCTCGTCGAAGCGGAACAGGATCCCGCCATTGCCAATCCGCTGGAATACGCGATCAAGGCGAGAAAATACATTGCCGAAAAGGCCGGGATCTGATTGGAACGATCAGCAATCAATGAAAAGGAGATAGAATCATGGCAGTTGAAAAATTGAAATACTTCGTCAACGGTGAATACAGAGAGTCCAAAACCGACAAATGGACCGATCTGCACAACCCGAGCACGGGCGAAGTGACCATGCAGGCGCCCTGCTGCACCAACGATGAGGTGCTCGAGGCCATCGCGGCGGCCAAGGCCGCTTACCCGGGCTGGAGCGCGACCCCGGCCATCAAGCGCGCGCAGATCCTCTACAAGATCCGCGACCTGCTCATCGAACACATGGAAGAGCTCACCCTCCTTGTCGCGCAGGAAAACGGCAAGGTCTGGTCCGAGGCGGAAGGCGACGTGCTCAAGGCCAAAGAGGGCACGGAGCTGGCCACGCAGGTGCCCTCGCTGATGATGGGCGAAAGCGTGATGGACGCCTCCAAGGGCTATGATACCACCCTGTACCGTGAATCCATGGGCGTTTTCGCGGGCATCGTGCCGGTCAACTTCCCGGCGATGATCCCCTTCGGCTGGATGGCGCCCGTCTGCATCGCCACCGGCAACACCATGGTGCTCAAGGCCGCCACGCTCACCCCGCGCACCGCTTTGCGCATTGCCGCGCTTTACAAGGAAGCCGGCGTGCCGGACGGCGTGCTCAACATCGTCACCTGCTCGCGCAACGAGATCAACACCATCCTCGATTCGCCCGACGTGCGCGGCATCACCTTCGTCGGTTCCACCCCCGTGGGCAAGCTCATTTATGAGCGCGCCGCCAAGGCGGGCAAGCGCGTTCAGTGCCTCACGCAGGCCAAAAACCACGCGCTGGTCATGGCCGACACGCCCATCGAGCGCACCGCCGCGGGCATCATCAATTCCGCGTTCGGCTGCGCCGGTCAGCGCTGCATGGCGCTGTCCTGCTGCGTGGTGGAGGAAGCCATCGCCGACAAATTCGTGGCAGAGCTGAAAAAGCAGGCCGAAAACATCAAGGTCGGCCCCGCTTGGGAAAAGACCTCCAAGCTCGGCCCCATCACCTACGAAAAGCATTACAAGGAAGTCCTTGCCGACATCGACAAGGGCGTGGCTGAGGGCGCGACCCTCGTGCTCGACGGCCGTAACTGCGTGGTCGAAGGCTACGAAAACGGCTACTTTGTCGGCCCGACCATCTTTGACAACGTCACGGCCGACATGACCATCGGCGATGAAGAAGTGTTCGGCCCCGTGCTTTGCGTCAAGCGCGTCAAATCCTTCAAAGAGGGTCTGGCGGTCATGAACGCGAACCCCTACGCCAACGGTTCGGTCATCTTCACGCAGAACGGCTACTATGCGCGTGAATTCGTCCGCCACACCGACGGCGGCATGGTCGGCGTGAACGTCGGCATCCCCGTGCCCATCGGCTTCTTCCCGTTCTCGGGTCACAAGCAGTCCTTCTTCGGCGATCTGCACTGCCTTGGCAAGGATGCGTATCGCTTCTTCACCGACAGCAAGTGCGTCACCACCCGCTGGTTCGACGAGGAAGAAATGAAAAACACCGAAGTCTCCACGTGGGACGGTACCATCTGATTTCAGACAGGAAAGGAATAAATCTATGTTGAACATTGGCATTATCGGCGCGGGGCGCATCGGCAAGGTGCATCTGGAATCCATTTCCTACCGCGTGAAAGACGCGACCGTCAAGGCGGTTGCCGATCCGTTCATGAACGATGAGACCAGAGCCTTCATCGAAGGCTTCGGCGTGAAGGAGATCTACGACGATTATCATAAGATCCTCGAAGACCCCGCCATCGACGCGGTGCTCATCTGCTCCTCCACCGACACGCACTCCTCCATTTCCGTGGAAGCGATCAACGCGGGCAAGCACGTGTTCTGCGAAAAGCCCGTCGATCACTCCATCGAAAAGATCAACAACGTCAAAAAGGCGCTCGAGGGCAAAAACCTCAAGTTCCAGGTCGGTTTCAACCGCCGTTTTGACCACAATTTCGCCGCCGTGCGCGAAGCTGTCGAGGCCGGCAAGATCGGCGAGACCCACATCGTCAAGATCACCTCGCGCGATCCCGAGCCCCCCAACCCCGCCTACATCAAGGTGTCCGGCGGCATCTTCCTTGACATGACCATCCATGATTTCGACATGGTTCGCTTCCTTTCGGGCAGCGAGGTCGAAGAGATCTACGTCAACTCCGCCGTTCTGGTCGATCCGGCCATCGGCGAACAGGGCGATATCGACACCGCCATCATCACCATGAAGCTCGCCAACGGCGCCCTTGCCGTGATCGACAATTCCCGTAAAGCGGCCTACGGCTACGATCAGCGTGCCGAGGTGTTCGGCTCCAAGGGCATGGTCGCCACCGCAAACGATACGCTGTCCACCGCCGTGTTCTCCGGCGCTGACGGCATCATCGGCGAAAAGCCGCTGTATTTCTTCCTCGAGCGTTACATGGAATCCTTCGCCACCGAAATGCGCAGCTTTGTCGATTCCGTCATCAACGACAAGCCCGTCAAGGTCGGCATTGAAGCGGGTCTTCAGTCCGTGCTCATCGGCCTTGCCGCCAAGAAGAGCGTGGAAGAACACCGCCCCGTCAAATTGAGCGAACTGCTGTAAGCGCAAAAAAATCCGGCATAGCTGTCGTCTGGCAGCTATGCCGTTTTTTTGATGGGTTTGGGTGAAGAATTATGCCCGGTCACGACGTTTTGACGGATCCGGCGATGTTCTGCTGTATTGATTGCCGGTTCACAAACCGACGCGATCCGGCGACGGGCGATTTGCGTCACACTTTCTCCGTGTCGCGGCCGGCCGCCTTTTTCTTTTGTTTTCTGGCGCGTTCCAGGGCCTTCTTTCTGGTGCGTTCCAGCGCTTTGCGGTCCTTTTCCGCGGCTCGCATCTTTTCCTGCGTTTCCCTGCATTTTTCCGTCTGCCCCACAAGCTCCGAAACCGTGATCCCGTAGATCTCGGAAAGCAACAGCAGCAAAAAGATGTCCGGCGTGCCCTCGCCGCGTTCCCACTTGGAAACGGATTTGTTGGAATATCCGATGGCTTCCGCCAGCTCCGCCTGCGTCATGCCGTGCAGCTTTCGGTAGAGCACAAGGTTCTCCGCAATGGTTTCATTTCTCGGTTTTTCGGACATGTCAACAGCTCCTTGTGAAACATCTGCTTTTATTCTACGATCCGTAGAACGAGTTGTCAAGATGGAATCTACGATTTGTAGATAAAAATCTACCGATAGGGGGTTGCCTGACAGCCGCCCGCCGCTTATACTGCGGTCATACCGGCGCTGCGGCAAGCGCCGCAAAAACTGGGAAGGAACCGAGAATCATGTATCGATATGAATTGCATTGCCATACGGGCGGCGTTTCGCTGTGCGCGACGATCCCGCCGAAGGAACTGGTGCGAAAATATGAAAAAGCGGGTTACAGCGGGCTGGTTCTGACCGATCATTACAGCCCGATGACCTTTATGCTCCATCACTATCTGCGTCCGCAAAAAGCGATCGAACACTATTTGTCCACCTATCACGAACTCAAAGCATGGTGCGGCGACAGCTTCACCGTCTTGCTCGGTCTGGAGCTGCGCCGCTATGCCGCCGTCAATGATTACCTTGTCTACGGCGTGGAGGAAGACTGGCTTCGCCGTCAGCCGAATATGCTGCGCTGGAATGAGAAAAAGCTGTATACCGAAGCGCATCGGCAGGGGTATCTCGTCTATCAGGCGCATCCCTACCGCCCGCTGATCTACCGCTGCGATCCCAAATATCTGGACGGGATCGAGGTGTTCAACGGTCATACCGACGCGCAGCGCAACCAGAAGGCGCTCAACTGGGCGCGGTCGCTGCATAAGCCGATGACGAGCGGCAGCGATACGCACCGCGACGCGGATATGCCCTTCGGCGGCATCCAGACGGAAATGCCGATCTATACCAACGCCGACCTGCTGGACGTGCTGCGCGGGCAGCGGTATACGCTGCTGACGCCGGAAGGGGGCGTTTCGGCATGACAAGAACGAAGCTGGCTGACCGTCGGCTGCCGGGTTACACCCGCGGTGAAGAGATTTTCAATATGGTCACGCACATTGTCGGCGGCGGTTTCGGCGTGCTCGTGCTGGCGCTTTGCATCGTGTTTTCGCTGCTGCGCCGGAACTATTGGGGACTCGCCGGCGGAGCGGTCTACGGGTCGATGATGGTGTTTTTGTATACGATATCGAGCGTTTATCACGGGCTGAAGCCGGAACACGCCAAAAAAGTGCTGCAGGTGCTGGATCACTGCACGATCTACGCGCTGATCCTCGGAACCTATGCGCCGATCCTTCTGACCGGGCTGCGCACCGCTTTTCCGAAACGGGCGATCGTGATCGCGGTTCTGATTCTGACGATGGCGGCGGTGGGCGTGACGTTCACCGCGATCGACTTCAAACGGTATGCCGTCATCGCCATGGGCGGGTATTTTGCCATCGGCTGGAGCCTGCTGTTTTCCGTCAGACCCGTCCTTTCCGCTTTCGGAAAAACGTTTCTGCTCTGGCTGATCGCGGGCGGCGCGATCTACACGCTGGGGATGATCTTTTACGGTCTCGGCAGAAAAAAGCGGTATTTCCACAGCATCTTCCATCTGTTTATTCTCGGCGGCAGCGTTTTGCAATTCGTCGGCATCTTTCGCTACTGTATTCTGTGACGCCAAAAAAGCCGCTGTTGAAAAGCCCCGTGTCAGGACGGTTTCGTCCCGGCACGGGGCTTTCTTTGGCTTTATTTATCCGGTGCGACGTTATACAAGCGCTCGAATTTTGTCGCCCAATTCACAACGTCCTCGCGGTAGTATCGATCGGGCATGAGCGACAGCGTCAGCGTCAGTCTGCCGGCGCGCGCGGCAATGCCGCTGATGCGTCGGGTCAGTTCACGGTTGGCGCCGATTTTTTTCAGACGATCCACGATAACGGACGGCGTGAAATGCGAAAGCACCGCCTTGGCTGACATTTCGTTGTTGTTGAAGGAAATATCCTCGGAAGTCAGGATCTTGTTGTGGAAGAAGTAGGCAAAATCCTCCTTCTTCAGCGCGAGGAGCAGTTCTTTTCCGATGTCGATCAGGCTCATGGTATCGCCGATCTTGTCGATAAACTCACGCTGGTATTGCCACAGGGTAACCGCGCTGTATTCCTCGTTTTGATCAGCGAGAACGGTGTCGGCAAGGATCTTGCCCGCGCAAAGGCTGTTGGTGATGCCGGAACCGGTGATCGGTACGGTCATACACGCGCTGTCGCCGACAGCGGCATAGCCGTCGGCAACCAAAACCGCCAGCGGACGGCGCAGCGGGATTTTGGTGATCTGACCGCCAAGCACGAGCGTGTCGCCCAAATGGGGATTATCCGCTTTGAAAATCTCATGCATCCGGTCAATCTCTTCCTGCCCGAACGGCTCAAAGCGCGCGATCAGCAGGTCGACGGTTTCTTCCGTTGTAATGGCCCAGGTCAGCCCGGCTTTTCCGTCCTCGACAAAGTACACTTTGTATTCGTTTCTGACGTCTTCAAAACCCGCCAGCCGGTTGAAATAGGCACGGTAGGCGTAGATGTATTCATACTTTTTCAGCGTCTTCTGAATGCCGAGATAGGCAGGCAGGCTGGTTCGCAGCGGGGAATCAACGCCGCAGGCGTCGATCACCAGATCGGCTGTGAAATCGCCCAAAGAGGTTCGAATGCCGACGATGCGGTTGCCGATCAGGATCGCCGAATCGATCGTGCAGCCGAACACAAACTGCACGCCGGCGTCCCGCGCGGTGCGGATCAGGGTAGCGCATAGCTCTTTGCGATTCATGTGCATCGCGACGTCGTTGGCGTCAAAAGCCTGACAAATGGGTTCGTCTTCGGGATCCGGCCCGTAAAAGGAGATCGGCACTTTGGGAACCGTGCCCGTTTCCGGCGCGGGGAGCCCGGCTCTTTCAAACGTGTTCGCCTCAAAGAAATCCTCCCACTCATAGCCAAGCTCGCTTGCCTGTGCCGCGCGCTCATATACGGTGACGTGATACCCGTTTTTGGCCAGATGATAGGCGGCAGCCAGTCCGCCGTGGCCCGCTCCCGCAACGATAATATTTCTTCCCATGGCATGGGTTCCTTTCAAGTTTGATCCATTAAAACCAAATCAATGGCTTCTGTGTCTCAACGGTATTCAGATCAAAGACGTGCTGAAATACCGTTCCGCGCGATCCGGCAGAACGGTGGCGATGATCTGATCCGAACCGTATTTTTCGGTCATCTGTTTGGCGGCCCACACGTTGGCGCCGGAGGAGGTCCCGACCAGCAGCCCCTGGATTCTGGCCAGCTCACGCGCCGTGCGGATGGCGTCGTCATCCGAGACCTCGACGATGTCCGTGATGAGCGAGGTGTCGAGAATATCGGGAATAAACCCGTCGCCGATCCCCTGGATCTGGTGCAGACCCGGTTCGTCGCCCAGCAGGGCGGAAACGTTCAGCGGCTCCACGGCGGCGATCTTGCAATCCGGGTTTTGCTCCAGCAGATATTTGGCCACGCCCTGCAGCGTTCCGCCGCTGCCGACGCCGGACACGTAAACGTCTATTTTTTTGCCCAACTGCCGGGTCAGCTCGACGGCCGTCGTCCGGTAGTGCGTCTGCGGATTGGCCGGGTTCTGAAATTGCTGCGGCACAAAGTAGTCGGGCGAACCGGCGGCAATTTCCAGCGCCTTATCCACGGAACCGGCAATGCTCAGCGCGGGGTCAGTCAGCACCAGTTCCGCGCCCAGCGCGCGGATGATCTTTTTGCGCTCCTCGCTCATGTTTTCGGGCATCACGATGATGACGCGGTAGCCTTTGCGCACGCCACACAGCGCAAGCCCGATGCCGGTGTTGCCGGAGGTCGGCTCAATGATCGTCATGCCGGGCTTTAACCGGCCGCTTTTCTCCGCTTCTTCGATCATATTCAAAGCGATGCGGTCTTTGATGCTGCCGCCCGGGTTCAAAAACTCGGCCTTCGCGTAGATCTGCAGTCCGGTGGTTTGCTCCAGACTGATCAAAGGCGTGTTGCCGATCAGCTCGAGCACGTTGGAATAAACCATGTTGTTGTTCCTCTTTTCTGAATAGTCCTGTTTTTATTGTTTCGGCAGATAAAGTTTACTGAGGATCGCTTCTTTGCCCTTGTCCGGCATGAAGCGCAGCAGAAACATCAGCGCCTTATATTCGCCCCCGACCGGCACCCTCGCCGGCGGGTTTTTCTTTTTGGTCAGCGACAGCGCGACTTTGGCCACGCTGTCGGGGGAGCGGCCATTCTGTTCGTCCGCGGCCATTTTGGCCACGCTTTTTTGCAGCACGGTCTGATCCTGCTCGGTCAGTCCGTTTTCGCTTTGTACCTCTCTCGCGGCTGTGAAGCCGGTTTTGGTGTCGCCCGGCTCGATGATGCACGCCCGCACGCCGTGCGGCTTCATTTCCATGCGCACCGCGTCGGTGAACGCCTCCAGCGCGTATTTGCTGGCGGAATACTGGCTTTGCATCGGAATGGATACCCGCCCGGCGATCGACCCGATCACGAGCAGCAGCCCGCGTTTTTGTTCCCGCATCCGCTGCAGGCAGGGCTGCGCGGCGTTGAGCGTGCCGAAGAAGTTGACATCCATCTGCTTTCGCGTCATGGCGGACGGCGTCGTCTCCACCGGCCCCGCCACGCCCATTCCGGCGCAGAGGATCGCGATATCCACGCCCGGCAGGCTCTGCACGAACGCGTGAACGGCTGCTTCATCCGTCACGTCGAGCCTTTTCAGCGTCAGGCTTCCGCCCCCGGCAAAGGTTTCCGTCGTTTCTTCCGTGCGGCGCGAAACGCCGGTGACTTCAAAGCCGTTTTGCGCAAACAGCAGCGCGCACGCCTGCCCGATGCCGGATGAAGCGCCCGTGATAAAAACGTTTTTGCCGTAGTGATTCTGTTCCATTTGTTTCACACCGATCTCGTTTTCAATTCTTTCAGCGTCCATTGAAGCGTCTTATTTGACGATATAAACCTCTTCGTTTTCCGTGCCGGGGTTTTTCTGAACGACCGTGAAAAACAGCGTTTTGTGCACGAGCTGATGCGACTCGTCCGAGGTGTAGATCGTTTCGTACCGGAACCGCGGCACCTGATGAAATTCCTTGACCGCCACGTAATCCGAAACCGTGAACGCGGCAAACAGCGCCAGCGCGCAGCCGACGATCGCCAGAACGCGAAGGCTTCGTTTGGCCGTCACCGTGCGCAGGAGGAACCCGCCGCCGGTCACCAAAAAAATGCTGCCCAGAACGGCATAAATGCTGCCCCAGCTGCTTTCGTTCGGGAACATCATCAGCGCGGAAATGATGATGAATAACCCGAAGGCCGACAGTAAAATGCCGATCACTTTTTGCTTTCCGTTTTTCACTTCTTTGCGGCTGTATTCCGCCATGGCCACCGCTGTTTCTCTTGTTTCCTGATTCATGTTCTCGCTTTTCCTTTCTCCGTTGATGATTTCCGGTATGCTCACGCCGAAAAAATCGGCGATCCCGACCAGCATTCCGATGTCCGGCATGTTGCTGCCGGTCTCCCATCGGGATACGGTGCGGTTGGAAACGCTGAGCTGTTCCGCCAGCTTCTCCTGTGTCAGATTCTTTTCTTTTCGCAGTTCCTTCAAAAAAGAACCGATTTTGACCTGATCCATGCAGGCGACCTCCTTTCGTTCCCAGTCTATCCGTCCGGCGCGCTGTTGACCACGACACAAAGCGAGAAATGCCGTGCTTTCCCGACCGGACAATGTTGTCTGCCTCTTATTTCAGCGTTTTGGCGCATAAAAATCGACCGTCCGCCGCGCGTATTTTCAAATTCTGTCAGGAATTGCTGCCGCCGCGAGACAGCCGAACCACACACTCCACATGGCTCGACACGTCCATTTAGCTCCTCGATGTTCGCGGAAACAAATCCAGCCGTTTTCATCTGAACTTATCCGCTTTTCGCTCCGCTCGCCGCAACCCATTCGTTCGCGGGAATATATCGACCATTTTCGGAAAGCCGCATGAAATGGGCTTTTTTAGGGTATCAGGTTTTTCATCGTCTTAACCCTTATGCGATATGAATCTGAACTTTCCCTTACCAAGTCCCGTAACCGGTTCGATAAATCCCTTTTCCGTCATTTCTTTAATCAGCGCGGTGCTTCTGGTCGGTT
>CAMJHI010000027.1 GCA_946405475.1 uncultured Clostridia bacterium | reverse complement strand
GATTCGTTTCGGGATCCCAATTGTAGTACTGGAAGCCGTCGTCTTCTGCGAAAGCGCCGACCGCTACCATACCCACGATCATCGCAGCAGCGAGGATCATGGCAAGCACGCGCTTGGTCAATTTCATAGGGTTTTCCTCCTTAAAAATTTTATATCACCGCTTCTTAACTGCGCGGTAATATCCGGTTAAGATGGATCGAACAGGATCACTCGGGAATGTGCGTCTGTGAAAGCGCACTCCACGGCACGAAATAGTCGTTGGCATAGATGACCATGCTGTAGTCGGTGCTGTCGATCGAGGTCAGATCGACCTCGGTCTCCATGTCAGGGCTGGTATCCGCCGCGTAGATCTCGAGCAAGGTGGGTTCGGTGAAATAGTCCATCATGTAGATGATCTCGGACGCGTCATTGACGTCGATCGAGCCTTCGCCATCAACATCACCAAAGAGGATGGTGGTGTAGGTCTTGTAAACGTCGCCCTTGGAATCGTACACCGTGACGGTGCCGCCGGTGGTGAGAACGTCATCAGCAACGTAGGTGCCGTCGGTCACGACGAACTGATCACGATAATCGCCGCCGTTGTCGAAGATCTCATCCACGTCGAAGCCGATGAGGTATTCGGTATCGTCACCGTCGAAGGTCACGATGCGAACGTCGAAGCCGTCAGCCGCAGTGAGGACCGGGTCGGCCTGCGCCGCGATGGCGGTGACCGTCTGCGCGTCGCCGAACGTGAAGCTGAACGGCGTGGCGGACGTGTAGGACGAAAGAGCGTTCGCCGTATCGTTGATGCCGGTGTAATAGAACGCGTCGGAATCGGCCGGAATGAACACCGAGCCGGTGCCGGTGGCGTCTGCTTTGACTTTCAGGTTGAAGGTGAAGCAATCCACCGCTTCGGCGCTGTTGAAGGCGCCCACACCGTCGGCCAGGGTGCCGCCGGCGAGCCACTGAATGGTGAACGCGTCATAATCGGCGGCATAGGCTGCCGGAACGAATTCCGCGTTCGTGGTGGCGCTTGCGCTGCCGGGCACGGCAACGACCGTGTTGATCGGCGCGGCGAGGCTGCCGTCTTCCCCGTCGAGCTCAAAGAAAGCCTTGGAGAAGAGAACGGGCCAACGCATGGTGACCGCGTTGTAGTTGTTGGCAAGCCGCACGGTTACCGTAACCGTATCGCCGGGGTTCGCTTCGGCCTTATCGAGGGTCAGACCGATGGTCATGGCCTCGGTGCCGGTCGGCGTGCCGTTCAAAGCTGTGCCCGTGAAAGCAAAGCAGGAAACAAGCAGCGCGGCAGAAACAAGAACCGCGAACAGCTTTTTCATGGTTTTTTTCATTGGGTATAAGCCCCCTTTTTTGTTGTCACCCTCCCGGGGGAAGCCCCCGGGAGAGCGGAACCATTTTGCTTTCGATTCGCTTCGGAAGGATTAGCCCTCGAAGGAACCATCCTGCGGGAAGGTGTAAACGTCGACTTCCAGGAAGTAGTCGATGAGGTAAAGCAGGTAAGAGTAGTCGTCGATCGTGATGGATTCATCGCCGATGATATCGCCCGCGGTGGTGAAGATGCCGCCGTATTCACTTTCTTCGAGCATCCAGTCGCACATGTAGGCAATATCGGAAGCGTCGTTGATGTCGATCGAGCCGTCGCCGTTGCAGTCACCGTAAATCACAAGGTAGAGAACGGTGCCGTCGTTGCCGATGATCTTGTCGCCGGTAGCGAGCAGGCCGGAGGTGTTGTTTTCGCCCTCGACGTACTCGAACATGTCGGAGCCGCCCTTGATCACGGTTTCAAGCAGGCTGGCATCCTGCTCATAGACCAGACCGGTCAGCGCCTGCAGCGGATCGCCGGTTTCTTCATCATAAGCGTTGTAGAAGTCGCTGATCTCGGGTCTCCAGCCGAAGCCGCCGTCCACTTCGGGATCGCCGTAGCCGGCGTTCGCCAGAACTTCTTCGTCGGTTTCAACCTGAAGGCCTTCCAGAACGGCCACGCCGTCAAGCGCGTCATTCAGGGCCTTGGCAGCAGCGTCGATGTCGGCCTGGCTCTCGGAGTCAAGGTTTCTGTCGAGCGCGATGGCTGCCGCGTAAGCTTCATCAAGAGCCTCAAGACCGGTGTACATGGATTCGTAACCTTCGGTCTCGTAGATGCGGTTGGCCGCTTCGATCGCCTGATCGAGCTGAGCGTAGTCAGCCGGAACCTTTTCAGCAAGGTTCTTGTAAGCGTAGATCAGCTCTTCACGCGCGGTGTTGATCTTGGTCTGACGGATGTCGGGATCCGAATCAGCGATGACGGCTTCTGCGAAGTCGATCGCGTGCGTCAGAGCAGACCAGGAAGCGTTGGAGTAAGCGGTTTCGTCAAGGCCGAGAACGGCTTCGGAAACGATGTTGTAAGCGATGTTGAGGTAGTTCTTGGAAGCGGGTCTGCGGATCATGCGTTCCGCGTTCATCTGATACATGTGGCCTCTGTAGGTAACGTCGAAGAGGGACAGAGTCGGTCTGTCGGCCAGAGCCTTTTCATAGGCGGCAACAGCTTCGGCATAAGCCTCGGGCGTCTTGTAATCCTCAGGTGCGCCGGGTTCATCGATGATCTGAGAATCAATGAGGTCGTTCATGTTGTTGCGGTGCGTTCTGTAACGCTCGAAGGTGTAAAGGACGTAGTCCTGAGAACCGAAGAAGTGATAGCCGTCTTCGTAGTACTTCAGGCCTTCCTCATTGTCGGGAGCATACTGCTCTTTGAGAGCGATGAGGGAGTCAACGCCGGCGCCTTCCGCGAATTCGTCAAGAGCGTCGATCGCGTCTTTCAGCGCGGTGGCAAGGCCTTCGTAAACAGCGGGGTTGAAGGTGGCAGCCGTCTTCGGCTTGAGGAGAACGGCCTGCGCATTCGTCAGAGCGGTGAGGTAAGCGTTCCACGCATTGGTGGCGCCTGCCGCGAAGTCAGCACGCTGGCGGTTGGCTCTGAGCGCGCCGCTGACGAGCGAGTTGAGACCGAAGTCATCATAAATGTGGAGCGTACGGGTGACGGTGTAATCGGCAGCACCGAAGCCGTCACCGGTTTCGTCGAAGTGAAGGGCCGTGCTGGCCGTGTACGTGCCGGCATAGTTGCCGATCTCATCGTTGATCGTCTTGCCGGGGTTCTCGGGATCATCGACCTGCGGGATGGTGACCGTGAACAGGTCTCTGTCGCCGATGTAGCCGCCGTAAGTGGTCTTGAAGCGGGCAATTTCAGGCGCGCTGAGCACGGTGCCGGGCATCGTGGTGCTGAAGCCGGTCATGGAGACGTAAGCGTCCTTGTTCATGTAGTCGCGGTCAGTCGTGTCACGGCCGATGGAGAAGGAAACGTCTTCCAGCTGACCCCAGGTGTAAACATAAGCGTGAGGAGCGGCGATGATGTAGTGGTCGTTCATACCGGAGCCGTCAACGTAGAACAGCGGGTAGCCGTCAGCGTCAAGGCCGTAGTAATCCGCGTCATCATCGGCGTGATCGGCGCTCATGTAGGTGAAGAAGTAGCTGGTGATCGGGCTGCTGGTCAGGGAAGCGCCGGTTTCATCGAGGATCTCGTAAGAAACGCAGAAGCGAACCAGACCGTCAGCGCTCAGGGAGCCGGTGACCGGGTAGGTCTTGGCGATACCGCCGTTGAGCGTATCGTTGGCGGTGTAGGTGACGCTGACAGCATTATTATTGGTAGTAATACTCTTAATTTTAACTTTATAAAGAGCATCCTGATGGAAGTTGCCGTTTGCGTCGGTGTAACCGGTGTTAACACCGGAGGAGTTGTTGCGGATGGTGATCGCCGTGCCGTTGAAGGAACGGTTGGCGTTGATGATGTTGCTGGGATAAATGATCGCCGGGTCGTCAAGCTGCTGATCCGTGGTGAGCTTGAGGATCTGGCACACCAGCGGCAGCGCCGAGGTGATCAGGCTGACCTTGACGGAGTTGATGCCGGAGATCAGGCCGTTGATGATGTCACCGAGGGACTGCTTGGTGAGAACCTGCTCAAGGGTGTTGTAGTTGGTGGTGATGGTGCCGGGGATGATCGCGTTGAGAATGGCGCGAACACGGGCAAGCACAACCGCAACGACCGTGTTGTTCAGTTCGCCGGTGTTGTTTCTGGCGAGCAGGTCAAGCAGGTAGTTGAACTTGAGGTCAAGGATGTTGCCAAGGAGAACGTCAAGGATGAGGACCTTGGAGCCGGTGATGTCGACCCAGGTTTCCGTGCCGTTTCTCAGCACTCTGGCCTGCGTGGGCAGCCAGTTGAGCGGGATGAGGGTGAAGATAGCCTCGTCGAGCTTCTGCCAGGCGTCCTTGTTGGGATCGATCTGGCTGGTGTAGTACAGGATGCCGCCGTAGTTGGACAGCGCCCAGTCAACCGCCCAGGCGATGGTCTGATCGAAGGTGAGGTTGTCGGGGATGTTCATGTTGGTGTAAGCGTTGGCGTAGTGTCTTGCGAACACAGCCAGGATCGCTTTCCAGCCGTTGTCGGAGTTCGGGTCGATGGTGCCGTTCATCATCGCGGTGTAGAGATCCTTGGAGGGTTCGTCTTCAGCGATGAGCTCAAGAAGAGCGAAGGACAGCACGGCGCGGACCGTATTGGCGGTGTCGGGGATCAGAGCGCCTGCCACGTATTTGTTGACAAGCTCTTTACCGAAGCGGACGACCGCGGTTTCAAGGGTGAGGGCGTCGATCTCATCGTCAGTCGGGATGGTGATGTAATCGGACAGATAACGTTCGCCATAGGTCTTGAGAAGAGTCTTCGCAGCGGCCAGGAGGTTCGGGATGATGTTGTTGTTGCTGCCTCTGGTCCAGGTGATATCAGCGTTCTGAGCCGTGACGACCGCGCCGACCACGTCAGCCAGCAGGTTGTTGAGCTCGGAAACGAAATCAGAGCCGGTGAAATCGTGGGTCGGAATGACGTAATCCAGCTTGACGAATGCGGTCACGTCGGAGAAGGTGCCGGTTTTGCCGGCGTTGGCTTCGACCGCAGCCTGAAGCACGGTCTTGGTGCCCGCGGCCGGGAAGATCACGTCGGGATTGCTGCGAAGAGCAACAATGGCGGGCGTGTCGTCAAGGTAGTAACCAATGACCTTCGTGGTTTTCTGGCCCTGCTTGTCAAGCACGTAGTTGCCGCTGTCATTCTTCACATACTGCTTGATCGCCTTATCAGAAGTGAGAGGAGCGTCGAGCGCGTCAAGAAGGACTTGCTTGAGCTTGGTGTTGGCAACGGGAACAAAAATGTTGTTCCACGCATACTGCAGGACGGTCTCGACGTTGTCGTAGAGGCTGCCGCTGCTGATGTTGATGAGGTTGGAGAATTCAAAGGTGATGCCGTAATCAGCTTTATCGGCCAGCCAGCCTTCCGCTTTGTCGAGCATATCTTTGATCATCTTCTGAAGGAGGGCGTCAACCGTGGTGGTGTCGCCGGCCGGGCGTTCCACACCGTTGACCTCTTTGTACAGCAGGTCTTTGACAAGCTTGGGAGCGTCGAGGTAGTCGCTGAGCTTATCGCCGAGCAGACCGCCGAGGGTCGCGCCGATGTCAAGGGTGCCGTAGCCGTAAGACGCGAGCAGCGCTCTGTTGTCATACAGGAAGGAGATGACGGAATAGAGCACGTCAAGGTCGGTCTTGCCGGCGGTGGTTCTTCTGCAGCCGTTGGCGGCAAAGTTGCCGTTGGGGTCGATGTTGAGGGCGGCGAAGTTGAGGTTCTTCAGGTCGCCGGCGATCGACGTAACGGTGTTCCAGACAGAACCGTTGTAGATCTTGGCCAGGGAGTTCAGCGCCTTATCAATGCTCGAATAGTCGATGGTGACATTGATGATCGGCACTTTGATGGAAGTTGTGTCCATTTCCATGAGCATTCTGTCGACTTCGTCGAGCGCGACAGATGCCAGCTGAGCAGCCGTGAAAACCGGCTTGTCGATGCTGTCATAGCTCTGGATGTTGTTGTCCTTGTACTCGCTGTAGGCTGCGTTTGCACCGATAGCAAGCGTGGAACACACCATAAGCATGGCAAGGAGGACACTGAGGATTCGCTTGGGTTTTCTCATGTAGTACACCTCCGTAAAGATTTGTGATTTCTCACAGTATTTCAGGCCGTTGCGGCCCGAAAGGCGAACAGGGAACAATTTTCTGCGGACATTCCTCCTTAACGATGTGCCTCAAAAACCAAATCTGCCGTTCAAATGAATGGTGCTGAAGCGTGGCCCGCCGAGCACCTTTCTGAGAAATTCAGACCGGTTTTTGACGGCGGTTTCTTGGTAGAAGCAACACATAAATTAACACTAAAAGCGGCGTTTGGGGGCACTACCCCCTTTTCCGCCTTTACAGTTGCTTTTATAGTAATACTTTTGTCCCCCTTTTGTCAATATTATTTAATAAGTCAAAATTTCTTTGTTTCTATTCCACAAAGAAATCGTTTTCAATTTGTTCAAAATCACAACGGCAATAAAAAGGAGGAAAGTCTGAAAAAATCAAACTTTTCCTCTTTTGTAATAAAATTCACACGATGTTTATTTATTCTTGTGCCTGCCGTTGGCGTTTTTCTCCGCGTCGTTCGGCTGATCGGGCGCCTGCTGCGCGGCGGCGTTTTTATCGCCCTGATCTTCGGGCAGGCTCTGCTGCGCCTCCTGCGCGGCCGCTTCTTTTTCGCGCTGCATCTGCTGCTGTTGTTTTCTGCGCTTGCGGCCGAACAGACCGTAGCCGTAACCGTAACCGTAACCGTAGCCGTAGCCGCCGTTGGAACCGTAACCGTAACCGCCGGAGCCGGAGCCGTAGCCGTAGCCGCCGGAACCGTAGCCGTAGCCGCCGGAGCCGTAGCCGTAGCTGCCGGAGCCGTAGCCGTAGCTGCCGGAGCCGTAGCCGTATTTGCCGGAGCCGTAGCCGTATTTGCCGTCGCCGTAGCGGTAATAGCGCTTATAGTAGCGGGAAATGCCGGAGCCGCCCTTGTTGAGGATGCGGCCTCTGGATTCATCGTCGTTCATGGTGAAGACCGCGCCGGCGATGTCGATGTTGGTGCCGGCGATCTCTTCAAGGGTCTCGTTGATGTCGGAAAGCTTGGCGTGATCTTTACGAATAACGAACACGAGGGAATCCGCCAGAGCGGAAATGACCAGGCTGTCGGAAACCACGCGGGAAGGCGGCGTATCGATGATGATGAAGTCGAACTCTTTGCGCGCCTGCTCGATGACCTGGCGAACCTTGTCGGCGTCGAGCACCTCGGAGGATTTCTGCGTGATGCCGCCGCTGGGCAGGATGAACAAGCCGAGGCTCTTGACGTATTTGATGGATTCCTGATACGTGGATTCGCCCTTGATGATCGGGATCAGACCGGACTTGTCGTCATATTTCACACCGATGGTGCGCAGGATCGCGGGCTTGCGCAGGTCGGCGTCCATGAGCAGAACGGACTTGCCTTTTTGGGCCAGCGAGGTCGCAATGTTGATGGCGACGGTCGTTTTGCCTTCGTTCTCGTAGGTGGACGTAACGATGAAGGTTTTGAAGCCTTTGTTGGCGGAAAGGTTTTCGATTTTGGTGCGGATGGATTTGACGCATTCGATGAAGGCGAAGCTGACCTTGTCTTCATCGGTGATCAGCAGCCCGCCGGTGAACAACGGCTTTTTGTTGATCAGGCCGGTGCTCTTGCCGACGTAGGGAATGGAACCGATGACGGCGACGTTGGTCTTGTTGCGGATATCGTCAATGTCTTTGACCGTGTCGCTGAAGATCTCGACCAGCACCACGATCAGCGCGATGAGCAGCGCGCCCGCCATGAAGGCCAGAAACGCGATCTTCACGGAATTGTCGCTGTTGTTGATCGTCGGCGTGCTCGGGTAGTTGATCAGGCGGATGTTGATGGTGCTGGCGCTGGTGCGCATGTAATCGGGGAACACGTCCAGCAGCGCGTCCATGACCTTGGAGCAGAACGTCGGATCAAGGCCGGAAACTTCGAGCCCGAAAATGCCGGAGACCGCGGTCTCGGTCAGGGTCATAGCGTCGCGCAGCATGCCGACGCTGTATTCGTTTTTCAGCTTTTCAGACAGGTTGTAGAGCATGGCGTCGCTCTTCATCAGCATGCTGTAACGGGAAACGTCGTTGTTTTCATACGGCACAACAACGGTGACCAGTTCTTCCTTGCCGGTGGCGTCGGCCACTTTGATATATTTGGTGCTGGTGAATTCAAGGGTCGCTTTTTCAACATAGGTCGGCACGTAGGTCGCCTTGGCGAAGAAATAGCCGGCCGCGGCAAACACAACGCCCACCATCACGACCGCCCACGCGCGGCGAAGCAGCGCGCGCAGCAGCTTGAACAGGTCAAGCCCACCGCCGCCACCGCCGCCGAACAGACCGTTGCCCAGCAGCGAGTTTACGGAATCTCTTTGGTTTTCCTGCATCGGGTTCATCCTTTCCGATCACACAAAAATAGATCTCATCAGAATCGGTTCAAATTCAGGTAAATGTTATTATACAATAATTCCGCCGAAAAGTAAACAGACAAGTTTAATTTTCCAAAAAATCCTTATTCACAGGAAGCGTTTGCGGCGGATGGGCACGAACGGTCCCCGGTCAAAATCCTCGTCGTTGATGATTTTCTGCGGGTTGGCGCCGAGCATCCGGTCGTAAACTTCAAACGGGATAGCGCGCGGAAAATGATCCATCATCAGCAGCAGATCGTTCGGGCGGTGGCGCAGGGAGTGCGCGTCCGACCCGATGAACGAGGCCAGGCCGCTGTTGGCCATGGCGAAGCCAAGCTCCTTGGCTTCCATGCCGTTCGCGCCGACCAGACTGGTGGCGTTGAGCTGGAACAGCACGCCCATATCGCCCAGATGGTTGATGATGTCGTAGTTTTCCTGCGTGTAAAAATACCGCTCGGGGTGCGCGATGATCGGCACGTAGCCGCGGGCGAAAAACTCATTGACGTATTTCACCAGCCGCATGGTGTTCAGCCCGCGGAAGGTGAATTCGATCAGGATATAGCGGCTGCCGTTGAGCGTGGCGCCGTCGAGGCTGGGGGCGAAAAACACGTCGTCATCCACGAAGACCTCCGCGCCGGACAGCAGCTCAAGCTCGATTTTTCGCTGGTCGAGCGCGCGCTTGAGTTCCTCCATGCGCCGCGCGCGGCGACGGAGAAAATCCTCCAGCTGCGACGGGTTGGGCAGGTGCGGCGTGAGCACCACGGTGCTGATGTCATTATCCACTGCCAGACGGCACAGCCCGACCGATTCCTCCAGGCTGCCGGAACCGTCGTCCATGCCGTGCAGGATATGACAATGCATATCAATCATAGATCTCTGCTCCTGTTCCGGTTCTGCGGCGGCTTACAGCACGGCCGCTTTCAGCGCGTCGACCTTGTCGGTCTTTTCCCACGGCAGGTCAAGATCCTCACGGCCGACGTGGCCGTAGGCGGCCAGCTGCCGGTAGATCGGACGGCGCAGATCGAGCGCGCGGATGATGCCCGCCGGCGTGAGCTCGAACACCGCTTCGACCGCCTTTTCCAGCTTGTCCTCGGCGACCTTGCCGGTGCCGAAGGTGTCAACGCGCACGGAAACCGGCTGCGCCACGCCGATGGCGTAGGCCAGCTGCACCTCGCACTTGTCGGCCAGCCCGGCAGCCACGACGTTTTTGGCCACGTAGCGCGCGGCGTAAGCGGCGGAACGGTCGACCTTGGTGGGATCCTTGCCGGAGAAGGCGCCGCCGCCGTGGCGGGAATAGCCGCCGTAGGTGTCCACGATGATCTTGCGGCCGGTCAGGCCGCTGTCGCCCTGCGGGCCGCCGGTGACGAACCGGCCGGTGGGGTTGACGAACACCTTGGTGTTGTCATCCAGATACTGAGCCGGAATGACCGGCTCGATCACGTGCTGTTCGATATCCGCCCTGATCTGCGCCTGTTCCACGTCAGCGCTGTGCTGGGTGGAAACGACGATAGCGTCGATGCGCACGGGCTTGTCGTCTTCATATTCCACGGTCACCTGCGTTTTGCCGTCGGGGCGCAGGTAAGGCAGCGTGCCGTTTTTGCGCACCTCGGTGAGCTTTTTGGCCAGCGCGTGCGCCAGGGAAATCGGCAGCGGCATCAGCTCGGGCGTTTCATTGCACGCGAAGCCAAACATCATGCCCTGATCGCCCGCGCCGTCGCGGTCGACGCCCATGGCGATGTCGGCGCTCTGCTTGTCCAGCGCGACGAGCACGGCGCAGGTGTTGCCGTCAAAGCCCTTGGCCGCGTCGTCATACCCGATCTCGCAAACGGTTTGGCGCGCGATGGCGGGGATGTCGATATCGGCCGTGGTGGAAATTTCGCCCATGAGCAGGATCTGGCCGGTGGTGCAGGTGGTTTCGCACGCCACGCGGCCGGACGGATCCTGCGCGAGGATCGCGTCGAGCACGGCGTCGGAAATATTGTCGCAGATTTTGTCGGGGTGACCCTCGGTCACCGACTCGGAAGTAAATAAGCTTCTCATCATGGTCTCCTTCTCTTTCAAACTCTTTCAAATAAAAAAACGCCCGCTGCATACGGACGCATAAACATGCATCCTTATCTTTCGGTTTTCACCGCAGGAATTAACACCTTGCCTCAAGGCAGGTTGTCGGGCTTCACAGGGCCTGTTCCCTCAGCCGCTCGCAATAAGGACATTCAGTTTTTTCACATTATACTAACAAAGCGTGAAAAAGTCAAGACCCGCCCGCAAAAATCGACGGTGAACGATTTTTCTTCCGGGCACTTGTTTTTATCGGCAGATTTGGCTAAACTGAAGAAAAAAGAGAAAGAAAGGTGATCGTTTTGCCGAAGATATTCGCCGCATGCTTTACGCTGATTTTTGCGCTGCTTTCCTCCCTCGGCGCGGTCAGTCCCCGCCAAAGCGCGTGGGCGCTCGACCTGCCCGTTTATGAGGGCGGTCAGATCGGCAAAAGCGTGTATCTCGACGGCTCCGGTCTGTGCAGCGACGAGTTCGGCCCGACCGGCGGTGAAAGCCGGATGCAAACGGTGCGCTTCACCACGCGGGAGCAGTACGACGCCTATTGCGAAACGCTTGCCGAAGCCGGCTGCCGTTCCGTTTATGAAAACACGCTCGGCGGCGTGACCTGCGCGGCGTTCCGAAAAGAGAACAAGCTGTACTACACCTATTTCGCCGAACGCAAAAACGAGGCGCGCATCATCGAAGACAACGTCACGAACTGCTATGAGGATTTCGGCTATAAATGCCCCGGCGACGGCGCCGTGGTTTATCAGTTCGACCTGCCCTACCTCGACCACGGCGAACGGGACGACGAGACGCTCTATTCCGACAACGGCATGCTGTACGTCATCCGTTTGGCGGACAACAGCGTGATCGTCGTCGACGGCGGCTCCATCCGCCAATCCAGCGATCAGAACGTCGAAGAGTGCATGAAATTCCTGCGCTGCGTCACCGGCACGGAACCGGGCGAACCGATCCGCGTTGCCTTGTGGTACGGCACGCACGGCCACAGCGACCACGTCACGTTTTTCTATAAGCTCCTCGGCCATTATCACGATGAGATCCTGCTCGAGCGCGTGATGTTCAACTACCCGTCCCTGTCGCTGGTGGAGCACGACGGGCGCGTCGACATGTTCCGCGAACGGCTCGCGCAGCTTTACCCCGACGTTCGCTATCTCTGCCCGCACACCGGCATGAGCTTTCCGATGGGCAGCGTGACCGTCGACGTGCTTTACACGCACGAGGACGCGGTCTCGGCGGCCAGCGGCAAAACGCCGGTCAAGAACCCGAACGACGGCTCCACCGTCTGCCGCATCACGGCGGCGGGCAAACGCCTGCTCATCACGGGGGATATCGACCTGCTCGCGCAGGACAAGCTCCTCGCGCTGCACGAGCCGCGCGAGCTGAAAGCCGACGTGCTGCAGGCGCCCCACCATCTTTACAACAACGTCGCGCTGCTCTATCGATACGCCGACGCCGCTTACGTGCTCTGCCCCATGTCGGAGGGTCACGGCAAAACGCTGTGGGGCTATCAGGCGGCGCGGCTGTTTTACGGCAAAGATCAGCTTTTGTTTGCCGGCGACGCGCTCTACGGCGTCACCCTTGACGCGAACGGTCTGACGATCTCGACCGGTCACACCGACTGCGGCCCTTACGACGATTCTTCCATGAACGAGATCCGCGCAAGCGCAGCCGACGGTTTTCATGCGGAGCGCAGTTTTTTTTAATTTGTTCACAAAATCCACTTGACACGGCAGCCGCTTTTTTCTATCATATCAACTGTAAGTCCTGTATAAATTTACATGAAAGGAAATGAAACATCATGCGTTTTTCCACCAAGCTCGTTTCCGTGCTGCTCGCCGTTCTCATGCTGCTGGCCGTTCTGCCGGTGAGCGCCTCGGCGCAAAGCGCCAACAGCGGCAGCTTCTCTCTGCTCAACTACAACGTGGCGGGGCTGCCCGATTTTGCCGCCATGTTCAGCGGCGACGAAACGCTGGACGTGGCCGCCAAAGAAGCGGTCATCGGCGGCCTGCTCAACGAAAGCGGCATCGATTACATCGCCGTGCAGGAGGATTTCAACTTCCACCGCTCCCTCGTCAAGGCCATGCCCAGCTACACCTACAGCACCATCCATCAGGGCGGCGTGCCCATTGGCGGCGGCCTGAATATTTATTCCAAGCGCCGCATCTATAACGTGGAGCGCGAGGAGTGGCGCCTGCGCTTCGGCCTGTTTGACGAAGGCGATCAGCTCACCCCCAAGGGCATCGTCTACGCCGTGATCGAGATCGCCGACGGCGTTTACGCCGACCTGTACGACATCCACGCCGACGCGTTTGACACGGAAGAATCGCAGCAGGCGCGCGTGAGCAATTTCCTGCAGCTTTTTGAAATGATCATGCGTCACAATTCCGACCGCCCCATTCTCGTCACGGGCGACTTCAACATTTCCATCCACAACGCGCCGACCGACCCGAGCGGCGAAATGATCCGGCGGCTGTTCATTGAAACGCTGGGCATGAAGGATGCCTGGATCGAGCTGCACAACGACGGCGACTATTCCGATTTTTCCCGCTGGAAGGCCACCGGGTTGAGCGACTGGGGTCACTGGGATTCCGTGGAAAAGATCCTTTACAAAGACGGCAACGGCATCCATCTGGAACCGACCTCTTTTGAATACGTCGAATACGTTGGCGAAAACGGCAAATCCCTGTCCGACCACAAGGGCGCCAAGGCCGTTTTCAGCTACACGGCGGACGATTCGTTCCGCCCCGAAGCCGCCTCCGACTTCACCGTTGAATCGTTCAACCTGTTCAAGGAGATCCGCCGCGTGCTGACCACGTTCTTCGACACGCTCATCCTCTGCCTGAAAAACCTTGCCCTGCTCAAAACCCAAAGACCCATCACCGATTAAAATAACAGGAGCCGTACAGATTCAACTGCACGGCTCTGTTCTTTTGCAGCGCAGGCTGACGTGAAACGCGACATTTTGCGGCAATGCTGCTGCGGGATGCGGTATTCGTTCCGCACGAACGAAACAAGAATACGGAAAAAGCCCCGTCTTGCGACGAGGCTTTTTTGGTGGACGTTAACGGACTTGAACCGCTGACCACTCGCACGTCAAGCGAGTGCTCTACCAACTGAGCTAAACGTCCTTCTCTCAAAGGCAAGGGGTATTATAGCGAACTATTCCGAAAAAGTCAATACATTTTTCAAAAAATTTTTCAACCCTTTACCGACGCGGTTTTTTCGGCTATAATGGTGACAAGTGCCGAGAAGAAAGGAGCCAGACCCATGCCGACCATCCGCCCGTACCGCCCGGCCGACAAAAGCCGGATGCAGGAGCTTTGCGTGCTCACCTCCAACCCCGACAACGTCTACCACGGGGAATACGCGCTGTATCTGACCACGACCTACAACGATTATTACACCGAGCACGAGCCCGAAAGCTGTTTTGTGCTCGCGGATGACGACGACGTGCCGGTGGGCTACATCATCTGCGCCAAGAACTGCAAAAAATGGCGGCGCATTTTTCTGAAAGAATATATGCCGAAGCTCAGGGCAAACAAGGAAGGCTTCACGCTGTTCGAGCCGTATATGGAGCTGATCCTTCATTCGATCTTCGCGCGGCGCTACCCGGCGCACCTGCACGTGGACATCCTCAAGGAATACTGCGGGCAGGGCTACGGCGTGGCGCTGATGAACACGCTGTTCGATCACCTGCGTGAAAACGGCGTGCGCGGCGTGCAGCTGCTGGTGGACGCATCCAACCAGCGCGCCCAGAAATTCTACCTGCGCAGCGGGTTCAAAATATTGGCCGGTCATTCGCTGGGCAGCGTGATGGGATACCGGCTGTAAGGCAGTTGAGAGGGCAGAAGTAACGGATTCAAACGGTTAAATGAGGTGTCAACATGAAAAAAGCATTATCGATCATCCTCGGTCTGGCTCTGATCGCAGCAGGCCTTGCAGTTTTTACGGCCTGCGGCAAACAAACCAAAGAAGACGAAAACACGACCGCGAGCCGTATGGAAAGCGGCGGTGAGGTCGCCGGTGGCTGGACAAAAGCGGATTCGCCCGTCATCACCAACGATTTCAAAAAGGTTTTTGACAAGGCGGCGGCAGAGCTTGACGGCGTTGATTACGCTCCCGTTGCCTATCTTGCCAGTCAGGTCGTTGCGGGCACGAATCACTGTGTGTTATGCAAAGCGACTCCTGTTGTTCCCAACGCGAAAACGACCTATTCCGTTGTTTATCTCTACGAGGATTTGAAGGGTCAAGCGAAAATAACCGAAATCGTTTCCGGCCAAGCGGACGCGCAGAGTGCCGGGGAAGACGTTGTGGGCGGCTGGACCGAAACCGAGTCTCCCGAAATGACGAATGAAGCCAAGACAGCGCT
>CAMJHI010000026.1 GCA_946405475.1 uncultured Clostridia bacterium | reverse complement strand
ACAAAACGAAAACCGTCGGGAATACTTGACGTATTCTCGGCGGTTTTTGGTAAGGTTAAGCGAAAAGAGCCGCTCAAAACCGGTTGTATCCCTGATTTGCGCGCCCTTTGGCAGGGCTTTTTGATTGGGGTAAGAGTGTTGGATCAGTCGGTGATGATCTCGCCCATCATGCCGGGCTTGCAGCTCGCGGCGTTGGATTCGTCGGTGTCGATGTGCATGGCCAGCGCAAATTTGGGGCTGACGCGCACGACGACGTCGCCGAACACGAGGGAGCGGCCGTCGGATTCGACCTTGACGGACACGATCTGCTTATCGGTCAGGCCGTATTTTTCGGCGTCCTCGGGGGTGGCGTGGATGTGGCGCTTGGCAACGATCACGCCTTCGCTGATCTCGACCTCACCCTTGGGGCCGACGAGCTTGCAGGCGCCGCTGCCGGCCACGTCGCCGCTTTCGCGGATGGGGGCGGCCACGCCGATGGAACGGGCGTCACCGGCGGAAAGCTCCACCTGAGTCGCCGGGCGAACCGGGCCGAGGATGGACACGGCCGGGAAGCTGCTCTTTGGGCCGATCACGGCGATGCGCTCTTCACACGCAAACTGGCCGGGCTGAGAAAGGTCTTTTTTCTTGGTCAGCTCATAGCCTTCGCCGAACAGGATTTCAAGGTGCTCCTGCGTCACATGCACGTGGCGCGCAGAGGTTTCGATCAATACAGGCTTATTCATGGTAATCAATCCTCTTTCTAAAGTTTTCTTATATGCCGTCAAAGTATTTGGTGATGCCGGGCTTTTTCTGTTTCAGCAGCCGGAACAGCGCGCGGATGAGGAAGTACGCCGCAATACCGACCACGATGCCCACCAGCATGCCGGCCAGCACGTCGGTGCAGTAATGCACGCCGCAGTACACACGGGAAAAGCCGATGAGCGCCGCGAGCACCAGCGCGGGCGTGCCCCACTTTTTGTTGGCGCAGAACAGCACGGTCGCCGCCGCAAAGGAGGACGCCGTGTGGCCGGACGGGAACGAAAAGCTGCTCGGCCGCGGAACGATCTCGGGGAAGACGTAAAGCCCCGCATCCTGCCAAGGCTGGTAATTGAACGGTCTCGGCCGCTCAAAGATCGATTTGAGCACCAGCTCGTTGAACAGCACTTCGATCAGCAGAGCGCCCGCCAGAAACACGCCGAACCGGCGCGTTTTGCGGAACAGGCACAGCACGACGGCCAGAATGATCCAGAACAGGCCGTCCTCGCCCAGATACGTGATGGTTTTCATAAAGAAATTCAGCACGGGCGAATGCAGTTGAAACACCGCGTTAAAAACGCTTAAATCAAAGCGATAAATCCAATCTAACATAGTTTTAATCCTTATTTGTTGGCGGCGCTGTAAACAGCGTCACGGAAGATTTTGGCAAGCTGAGGGCCGGCGAAGGGCAGGCACTCAATGACCATGCTGATGACCCAGTAGGTGTAGCCGGGCTTGGAGAAATAGGAAAGCTGAAGCGTTTCGTTGCTCACGCCGCACACGTCAAAGAAGGTGTAAGCCTTGGTTTCGTAGCTCCACAGATCCTTTTCGTCCAGGTCGATCACGCGCACGCCGCGGACACGCTCATCACCGTAGGAGCAGAAGCCCGTACCGGCGGACTGGATGAGGTCGATGGAGGTATCCTTCGCGGTCTGGAAATCGGTGTGCACCACGAAGCTGTTGACGTGGTCGTGACCGGTCACAACGCCGAGCACGTCGCCCTGTTCTTCAAACGCTTTGAGCTGGCCGCCGTTGATCGTGCCGGGACAGGGATGCTCGAGCATGATGCTGCCGGGTTCGCAATAAGCGGGGTCAAGCACGATGTGGCCGCCGTCGGTGTCAAAGCCGATGGTTTCGTTTTCGCCCACCATGGTGTAATCCATGATCTCGTTGGGGATGATGTGCTGGAAGCAAAGGGAGGGAACCAGCTCGCCGCCGTTGGCCGCCTTGAGCTCGTCAGACTTGGCCTTGTACCACGCCAGCTGATCGGGATGGATGTAATCGTAGCCGCCGTTTTCTTCATCATACATGTTGGAGTCGATCATCCACAGGTTGAAGGCGGTCTTTTTGCCGTCGGACGATTTGACGGTGAGGTTGTGGTTGGCGCAGCCGTACAGATCTTCGCCGTTGGGCCCCTTGTCGTCAAACGCCATGCAGTAGCTGAACGAACGCCAGCATTCCAGATGGTATTCCTTGGCCACGTTTTCCGCGTCATGGTTGCCGAACACACAGGTGAACGGCACCTTTGCGTCTTCACAAACGGTCAGCAGCGCCTTGAGGGCGTACTTGCAGCCGAATTTGGTGTTGACGGCGCCGGTGTTGTCGCCCGTGAACACGACCAGATCGGGCTTATACTTGGCGATGGAATCCTTCATCAGGCGGATGGTGCCGGGGCGAAGGAAGATGTTATCCTGCGTGTCGGCAAACTGAAGGATGCGGAATTTGCCCTCTTCGTTGAACTGCAGGTTGATCTTGGACGGAGTGGACAGATCGGCGGCAAAGGCAGGCGCGGCAAAGCCGACCAGCAGGGTCAGCGAAAGCACGAGAGCCAGAACCGCTTTCATGGTTTTTCTCATGGTGTTCTCTCTCCTTATCTTTTACGGGTTTTCACCCGCTCATTCAGTGGTTTCATTATAGAACGACGCCTGTGCAAAGTCAAGAGCGCGCGGGATTATTCCGCGTAGCGGCGCAGGTTGTCAAGCCCGGTTTGAATCGCCCACTCGTTGTCCTCACAGCCCTCGAACTCGATGCTCACAAAGCCGTCGTAGCCGTTTCGTTTGAGCGTGCGCAGGCACTGGGTGATGGGCACGCAGCCGTGGCCGATGACCGCCCCGCGCAGGTAGTTGCCGCCCCGCGTGGTGAAAAAGCCGTCGCCCGGATCGGCGCCGTCGCCCGGTTTGAAATAAAAGTCCTTGGCGTGAACGTGCTTGGCGTATTTGGCGAGCCGACCGACCGCCGCGGCGGGGTCATCCTCCGCGCAGAGGAAATTGCCCATATCGATGAGCAGGCCGAAATTTTCATCCTTCACAGCGTTCACGAGCTGCTCCACCCGGCGGGATTCCTGGCAGAAAAAGCCGTGGTTTTCCACCATGGTGACAACGCCGAGCGTTTTGGCGTAGGCCGTCACCTTGCGGCAGCCGTCGGCCAGGATCGGCAGGGCGGCGTCAAAGCTTTGATAAGCCGCCTCGGCGCCCTTAAAGCCGCCGGTCGCGTCATGACGCATGCCCTTGGCGCCGAGCGCTTTGGCCACGTCGACCTGCCCGAACAGGCGCTCGGCCTCCGCCTCCCAGCCGCCCGCGGCGTTGAGAAAATCCGCGCCGATGGTGTAGTTGACGATGGCGATGCCGCGCTTGTCGGCTTCTTCCGCGAGCACGGCGGCGTATTGCAGGTCGCTCAACCCGTTTTCGGGCTGCAGGTCGGTGAATTCGATGCCGTCAAAGCCCATTTCCTTGGCCTTTTCGATCAGGGTGAACTGGGTGTATTTCCCTTCGTTCAGGCGGCGGGCAAAGCTGTAGGAGCTGACTGAAAACTTCACCTTACATCAACCCCTTCAGGAAATTGACCGCCTTGATGATGTCGCGCGCCGGATCGTCGCCGACCTCGCGTTCGATGGTCAGGAAGCCGTGATAGCCGATATCGTCAAGCGCCTTGAGATAATCCTGCCACGGCACGCTGCCTTCGCCCAGCGGCACTTCCGTGAAGGAATCGCCCTCGGGCAGGCCGGATTTGGGCACCATGCCGTAGACCATGTCGGGGTCGACGTAGAAATTCTGCACGCCGTCCTTGGCGTGGGTGTGCACGATGTAATCCTTGAGGTTATAAACCGCCTGCGCGGGGTTGTCGCCCGTGACCATGACAAGGTTGGCCGGGTCAAGGTTGACGCTCACGCCGCGGGAATGGAGCGAATCGAGGAACGCTTTGAGCGTGGCCGAGGTTTCGGGGCCGGTCTCCACGGCAAAATGCGCGCCGATGCTGTCGGCGTATTCGGCAAGCTGCCCGCAGGCGTCCTGCAAAATGTGGTAGCGCTCGTGGTTTTTGTCGGTCGGCACCACGCCGATGTGAGTGGTGACCACGTCGGTGCCAAGCTCCTTGGCCAGATCGAGGATGCGCTTGGATTTTTCAATGCGTTCCTCGTTCTGTTCGGGGTGGACGAATCCGCCGCCGCCCAGATCGCCGCACAGCGCGGAAATCTTCAGCCCGCAGTCGGCCACTAACTTTTTGAAGTCGTTTCTCGCGGCCGTGTTCAGGTTTTCGGGCGACATTTCCCCGCGGGTGGAATAGACCTGAATGCCCTTTGCGCCGACCTCGGCGGCCTTTTTCACCGCTTCGGGGATCGGCAGACGGAAGCTGTCAACGATGACGCCGATGGAAAAATCATACATGGTGATACACTCCTTATCCGGAATTGATTTTTATTTTTTGCCCTTTCGGGTGACCTTTTTCTTGTTGCCTTTTTCGTCCACGATATAGGTCGTTTCCAGCTGGGAAACGAGGCTGGCTTTGAAGCTGTCGATATACCGCCGCCGCAGTTCGGCGCGCTCCTCCTGCTCCTGCGCTGTGAGCGGACGCTCACGCGACAGACGGGTCAGCTCGCTGATGCGGTCGATTTCTTCCTGTTTCATGGTTCATTCCACTCCTCTGTAATACAGCCCGCGGGTGAATTCGCCCGGCGGTGCGTCCCCTCTTTGGTACCGTGCCGCGACCGCCGCGCATTCTTCGGGCGTTTCGGTGGTGAAATACAGCACGTGGAAATCGACGATCTCCGTTTCCTTTTTGCGATCCGCCAGCCAGATCGGGCGGGAATTGAACACCTGCGAATAACCGCCGAAGCAGCGCACGGGGAACGAAACGCCCAGCCGGTCGGTCAGGCTTCGGCTGCGGCCGCAGCTCGCGCAGTCCGTGCCGTTTTTTACGGGGCAGTTGCGCGTAGTCATCAGCGGCAGACGGCCGTAGACGATCAGCCCCCGGTCGATCGTGCCGCCCAGGCGCGCGGCCTGACGCAGCGTCATTTCCGGCGACAGGATCGCCGCCTGTGCGCCGAGCTCCCGCGCCTGAAGGAGCGAAAGCGTGTTGAACACGTTGCTGCCGAGACCGAACCAGAATGACAGCCCGGCTTCCTTCGCCAGACGGGCGCCGTCGAGCGTGGCCGCGCAAAGGCAGGTGATCCCCCGCGCTTTGGCCTGTTCGATCTGCTGCCGCACGGCTTCTTCCTGCCCGAACAGCACGGTCGGCAGCTCGGCGACGACGGTTTTGCCCGCGATCGGTGCCGCCTGCGCGAGCGGCAGAATATAGTTTTCCACAGCCGTGGAAAGGTTTTTCACCTGCGAAACGGTCGAAAAGCGGGCGTAACAGGTGGGTTTATTCACTTTTTTCACTCTGTTTTCCACCAAAACCGGTGAAAATGTGTGGTTTGGCGGCTGTTCGAGCCGTTCTGTCAGGTTTTCCAGCGCTTCGCGCCGCAGCGCGTTGACAGCCGACAGCGGCAGGCTGATCTGTTCATCAAGCTCCACGTCGATCCCGCTGACCTCAAACGGCGTGCCGCCGCATTTTTTGAGCTGATCGACGACTCTTTCTTTCGTCAGCGGCGCGTTTTGCGCCGGTTCGACCAGGCGCTCGCTCTCGACAAAAACGGTTTTTCCGTTCGCCTTGACCGACAGCGAAGCCGGTTCGCCCTCATGGGCGCAAAACGCCATTTCCACCCCGACGCGGGGCGTTTCTTTTTCGTAAAGACGGCTCAGGCTTTTAAGCACGGGCTGCGCCGCCGTCACGTCCTCCTTGCGGCGGGTGCCGAACATCTCACGCCCGAGCGCCCCGTCGAAATAGCCCTTGGTAAAGCCGGAGCGCGAAAACACGCTTTTGAGCTGTTCCTGCAAAACGGCATCTTCCTCGCCCGCCAGCGCCTTGCGGCAGGCGGTCACGGCGGCGGCGACGTATTCCGGGCGCTTCATGCGCCCCTCGATCTTGAACGAACACACCCCCGCGCGATGAAGGCGGGTGATGTATTCCGTGGCCGACAGATCCTTTAAGCTCAGGTCGTGCCCCGTGCCGCCGGGGGCGGCAAACGGCAGCCGACACGGCTGGGCGCACAGCCCGCGGTTGGCGCTGCGTGAGCCGAGCATGGCGCTCATCAGGCATTGCCCCGACACGCTCATGCACAGCGCGCCGTGGATGAACACCTCCAGCTCAATGGGCGAGTGCGCGGCAATGGCTTCGATTTCTTCCAGCGATAACTCTCTGGCCAGCACCGCCCGGGTAAAGCCCATGTCGGCCAGCTCCCGCACGCCGGCGAGCGTATGCACCGACATTTGCGTGGAGGCGTGCAGCGGCATGGTGGGCGCGCACTGCTTAACAAGACGAAAAACGCCCAAATCCTGGATGATTAGGGCGTCGACGCCGGCCTGACACGCCTGACGGACGGCACGCTGAGCCGCATCGGTCAGCTCCTCATCCGAAGCAAGCGTGTTAAGCGTCATATGTACTTTCACGCCGCGGGCATGGCAATACGCCGCGGCTTTCTTCAATTCTTCAAAATCAAAATTGCCCGCGTTCCGGCGCGCGTTCAGCTCCTGCCCGCCGAGATAGACGGCGTCCGCCCCGCAGCGAACCGCGGCGACGAGCGCGTCATAGGTCCCCGCCGGCGCTAAGATCTCAGCCGAGCTTGCCCTGAACATTCTGCAGTTCCCTCGTCAGCCGTTCCACTTCACGCCTTGCGATCTCCGCGTCCATCTTGGCGCGGGAAGCGTCCTCAAGATATTCCTTGATCTGGCTGCGCAGGTTGTCTGCACTGATCTCCGCCTTTTTGCACTGGTCGGCATAATCGAGCGCGAGCAGGATCGCCGCCTGCGTCACGGAAAGGCGGTTGTTTTCGCGCAGGGTCCTGGTGAGCAGAGAATCCAGCTCATCGCCCAGCGCCATGACGTATTTGGGGTCGTCTTCTGTGGTAATGGTGTAATCCGCCCCGCCGATATTGAGTCTGACTTTGTTTTTTTCCATAACGATCCGCTCCTTAAAGATGTTCAAACATTAATCTGTTTTTATTATAACTGATTCTGATTCACGATTCAATAGCGAATTTCAACTTGATCACGTCAGTCGGGCTGCCGGTCAAGGATCAGCTGCCGTTTCAATTCTTCCATCGAGCTGAATTTCCGCTCGCCGCGCTTGTAGCGGCACAGGCGCACCTCGATGAACTGCCCGTACAGATCGCCGTCGAACCCGATGATGTGGGTCTCGCTGCGCTGTTCGTTGCTTTCAAACGACGGGCGGCAGCCGATGTTCGTCACCGAGCGGCGCCACACGCCGTCAAGCAGCGTCTGCGAGGCGTAAACGCCGTATTTCGGCACGAGCATTTCGGGCGGGAAAAGCTGATTGATCGTGGGGCAGTCAAGCACCGCGCCGCCGATATGATCGCCGTGCACCACCTCAAAGCGGTAGCCGAAGGGGTGACCGAGCAGCCGTTCGGCCCGCGCCACGTCGCCCTGCTCCAGCGCCTGCCGCACCAGAGTGGAGCTGACGATCTGCCCGTCCACAGTCTGCGGCTCGATTTCGTGCAGGATCACACCGGCCGACCGGCACAAGCCGCGCAGCAGTTCCGTGCTGCCGGAGCCGCCCGCGCCGAAGTGATAATTGAACCCGCAGGTGAGCGCACCGGCGTTCAACTGTTCACAGAGAATGCGGTCAAAAAATTCCTGCGGCGTCAGATCCTTCACCGCGCAAAAATCAAGAACGATCACGTCCAGCCCCAGCTTTTCCAGCTCGCTGCGCTTATAATCAAAGCTCATCAGCCGTTTGGCCGACGTTTTGCCGAGCACCTGAGCCGGGGAAGGCTCAAGCAAAAGCACACAGGGCTGCCAGCCCCGCTGTGCGAAGGAACGCGCCCGGTCGATGACCGCCCGATGGCCCCGATGCAGCCCGTCAAAGCTGCCCAGAGCGATTGACCTTTTGCTGTTCATGTTCCGTTTATCCTTATCCCGTGCTCATTCGCCGAGCACGCGCCTGACTCTCATTTGTTCACCATCCGGCAAAATCTCGCCCAGACCCAAAAAATCGCCCTGCGGCGAAAGCACCTGATAAAGCCCCGCGCCCTGCAGGCCGTGCAGCCGGTTTAAGTCCAGCTCGCCGCCGCAGCAAAAGCGCTTTGCCTGCGCCGCCGTCACCGTCACCGCCGGATACGTCAGCAGCGAGGTCAGCGGGGCCACACAGGCTTCGTCCACCTCGTCGAGCGTTACGCAGCGGTCGATCGTCACCCCGTGCGCCGCCGTGCGCCTTAACGCGGTCATCACCGCGCCGCAGCCCAGTGCCGACCCGATGTCGGCAATGAGCGAGCGAACGTAAGTGCCCGCCGAACAGGAAACGGCAAAAGAAAACGTCTGGTTTTCTTCCTCCGCGCCCGTGAGCGTCAGCTCATGCACGGTGACCCGTCGGCTTTCCCGCTCGACCTCAACGCCTTTTCGCGCCAGCTCATAGAGCTTCTGCCCATCCTTTTTGATGGCGGAATACATGGGCGGCACCTGCTCGATCTCACCGCGAAAAGCGCTCATGGCCTGTTCCACCTGCGCGGTCGTGACCGCGGTTTCGGTTTGGGTGAGCACCGTGCCTTCGCTGTCGAGCGTGTCGGTGGTGATCCCCAGACGGAACGTCGCCTCATAGGCCTTGTCGTGGGAGGGGATGAATTCGATGAATCGGGTCGCGCCGCCGAGCATCACGACCAGCACGCCGGTCGCCATGGGGTCGAGCGTGCCGGTGTGACCGGCTTTTTTGAGCCCCAGCGCGCGGCGTACCCGGTTGGCCGCCGTAAACGAGGTCATGCCCGCCGGCTTGTCCAAAAACACAGCGCCGGTCATAACTGCTCCCCGATCGCGGCCAGCAGCGCTGCCTTGGCCTGCGCCAGGTCGCTGCCGAGCTGGCAGCCGGCCGCGTTTTTGTGCCCGCCGCCGCCGAGCCCGGTGCAGATGAGGGAAGCATCCACGGGGTTGCGGGTGCGCACCGATGCCTTGTAGCTGCCGTCGGAGCGCTGACGGATGGTCACGCCGACCATGACGCCCTCCACCTGACGGGGGAGCGACGCGATGCCGTCGCATTCGCTTTCGTTTGAGCCGCTCTGCGCGAACATTTCCTTCGTGATGGTAATGACGGCGCAGCGATCGTCAAAAAAGTATTCCATACTTTCCAGCGCCAGCCGTTCCAGCGCCGCATAGGTTTTGGTCTTGGTTTCAAACTGCAGCAGATTGATGCCTTCCGCATCCGCGCCGCAGTCGATCAGCTCCGCCGCGAGCCGGTGCGTGCGCGCCGTGACGTTCGCGTAGCGGAAGCAGCCCGTGTCGGTCGTTAAGCCGGTGAACAGGCAGTCGGCGATCTCTTTGGTGATCGTCACGTTCAATTCATGTGCCAGCGCGACGATGATCTCCGCCACCGCCGCGGCCGTGGGATCGACCAGGCTGAAACGGGCAAAATCCTTGTTGGAGGCGTGGTGATCGAGGCAAAGGTCGACCTTGTTTTCATATTGCTCACACACGCCGACGCCCATGAGCGACGGGGCGGCAATATCGACCGCGACCACGGTCTGTTCCTCAAACGCCTGATCCTCCACCGTCAGGCTGCCGAACTTTTTGGGAATTTCGTTGCGGCAGCGCACGTTGGCCTTTTTGCCCATGGCGCGCAGAATCCGGCACAGGCCGTAGCCCGAACCGAGGGTGTCTCCGTCCGGGTGCTCATGGCAAATGATGATGTAGTTGTCATGCGCCGCCAGAAATGAGGCGGCGCCGCCGAGATCCACAACCATTGGTTATCCTTCCGTTCTGTTTTCCGATAGATCATTGAGCATTCTGGCAATGTTCATGCCGTGCTCAATGGAATCATCCGCCACAAAGTTGATTTCCGGGGTCTTGCGCAGATGCAGCCGCTGGCCGACCTCACGGCGGATGTAGCCGCCCGCGCTTTTCAGCCCCTTCACCGCTTCCTTCGCGGCGTCGATCCCCTCGAGCGCGCTCAGATAAGCCTTGGCGTAAGACAGGTCGTGTGAAACCTCGACCCGAACAACGGTCAGCAGCTTATCCTTCACGCGGGGGTCCTTGATATCCTCCCGGATAATGGCGACGATCTCACGCTTGATATCCTCCGCCACCCGGTCTGCTTTATATCCTGCCATAATTATTCACGATACTCCTCAATCACAAAGGCCTCGAAAATATCGCCGATCTTGATGTCGTTGTATTTGTTGAGCACGATACCGCATTCATAGCCCTGATTGACTTCCTTCACGTCATCCTTGAAGCGCTTGAGCGAGGCGATGTCGTCTTCGGTGACCACGATGCCGTCGCGCACCAGACGGATGCGGGAATTGCGGGTGACCTTGCCGTCAAGCACATAGCAGCCCGCGACGTTGCCCACGGAAGAAATGGTGATGACGTTGCGCACTTCGATGCGCCCCTGCTCCACCTCGCGGGTCTTGGGCGCGAGCATGCCCTTGATGGCCGCCTGGATCTCTTCGATGCAGTCGTAGATGATGCGGTACATTCTCATTTCCACGCCGTCGCGTTCCGCGTTCTGCGCCGCCACGGGGTCGGGGCGGACGTTGAAGCCGACGATGATGGCGTTGGAGGCGTTGGCGAGCATGACGTCGCTTTCGCTCACGGCGCCGACGCCGCTGTGGATGACGCGCACGCGCACTTCGTCGTTCGACAGCTTTTCAAGGTTCTGCTTCACAGCCTCCGCCGAGCCCTGAACGTCGGCCTTGACCACGATGTTCAAATCCTTCAGTTCACCCTGCTGCAGCGAGGAGAACAGGTTGTCGAGCGTGACCTTCTGCACGGAGGAGAACTGTTCGTCTTTGATCTTCTGTTTGCGCTGCTCCACGAGCTCTCTGGCCAGGCGCTCGTCGGACACGGCGTTGAACACGTCGCCCGCCTGCGGCGCTTCGGCCAGACCCATGATCTCGACCGGCACGGAGGGGCCCGCTTCGTGGATGGTCTTGCCGTGTTCGTCCACCATCGCGCGCACGCGGCCGACCGCGGTGCCCGCCACGATGATATCGCCCGAGCGCAGGGTGCCGTTTTGCACCAGCAGCGTGGCGATGGGGCCGCGGCCCTTGTCGAGCCTTGCTTCAATAACGATGCCCTTTGCAGCGCGGTTCGGGTTGGCCTTGAGCTCTTTCATTTCGGCCACGAGCAAAATGGATTCCAGCAGCGTTTCGATGCCCTGCCGGGTCACGGCGGAAACGGGCACGCAGATGGTCTCGCCGCCCCACTCCTCCGGCACCAGCTCATATTCGGTGAGCTGCTGCAGGATGCGTTCGGGGTGAACGTCGGGCTTATCCATTTTGTTGATGGCGACGATGACGGTCACGCCCGCCGCCTTGGCGTGGTTGATGGCTTCGATGGTCTGCGGCATGATGCCGTCATCCGCCGCGACGACCAGCACGGCGATATCGGTCGCCTGCGCGCCGCGGGCGCGCATGGAGGTGAAGGCCGCGTGACCGGGCGTGTCGAGGAAGGTGATCTTCTGCCCGTTGATCTCCACGCGGTAAGCGCCGATGTGCTGGGTGATGCCGCCCGCCTCGGTGGCGGTGACGGACGTGTGACGGATGGCGTCGAGCAGTGAAGTCTTGCCGTGGTCGACGTGACCCATGACCACCACGACCGGGTCGCGGCTTTCAAGGTTTTCGTCGGCGTCGTCCGAATCGTCGATGATGCGGTCTTCGATGGTGACGACCACTTCTTTTTTGACCTTCGCGCCAAGCTCGGTGGCAACGATCTCAGCCGTGTCGAAATCGAGCGTTTCGTTCACCGTGGCCATCTGACCCAGCGAGAACAGCTTTTTGATCACTTCCGCCGCGGTCATTTTCAGCTTCATGGCCAGATCGCCCACCGTGATCTCATCGGGGATGGTCACGGTGATGTGCTTGCTCGCGCGCTCGGCGGCAATGCGCTTGAGGCGCTCGGCCTCGGTTTCCTTGCGGTGCGCGCGGGTGCCCTGCTTGCGGTACTGCTGGGATTTTTGCTTGATCTTCTGCTTCTGAACAGCACCCTCATGGCGCTGGGTCTTGTTGGCGGGCGCGATGTTCTCGTAATGCTCGTTGTATTTTTCGAGCTGGACGTTGTCGGCTCTGGTGTCGATGGTGCGCTTTTCGCCCTTGGTTCTCGCCTGCAGCGGGCCGGTGCGATCCTTCTGCTTCTTCTGCGGCTGCTGGGCGCCGCCCTGCTGCGGAGCCGGCTTTTTGGCGCCCTGCGGCGCGGCGGGTCTGGCCGGTTTTTCGGCGGGCTTTTTCGCCGCCTCCGGCTGCGCGGGCTTCGCCTCGGTTTTTTCTTCCGCTTTTTCTTCCGCCTTGGGCGCTTCTTCCGCCTTCTCTTCCGGCGCAGCCTCTTTGGGCTCGGAAGCGGTGGCGAAATACTCCTCCAAACTGGCCACAGCGTTCTGCTGGGTCATGAGTTCAAAAATGATGCTCAGCTCTTTGTCGTCGAGAGCCGAGGTGTATTTCTTTTCTTCTTCCGCATATGGCGCAAGCAGCTCCAGAATCGCTTTGCTCTGCTTGCCGAAGTCCTTTGCGACCTCGTGAATTTTATATTTAACTGTTGCCATAGACGTTCCTCCTTAATTCTGCTGCTGCTCAAACACAGCGAGCAGACTGTCGTAGATATCGGCCGCTGCGGGGCAGCCGAGCGCTCGTTCGAGCCGTTTTGCCTTGACGGCGGCGGTCAGGCACGCTTTGTTGGGGCAAAGGTAGGCGCCCCGGCCGTTTTGCTTGCCGGTCAGGTCGAGGGAAACCTCGCCTTCCGGGGATCGAACCACCCGCACGAGCTCACGCTTCGGCTTCATTTCGCCGCAGCCCAGGCACTTGCGCAGCGGGATCTTTTTTTCTTTGGTCATGCTTGACGTCACCACCTGACAAAAGGATCATTCCTTGATTTCAAAAAAGCCGCTTTCGGGCTTGATATCGATTTTCCAGCCGGTCAGGCGGGCGGCCAGGCGCGCGTTCTGCCCCTTGTTGCCGATGGCGAGGGAGAGCTGATCGTCCGGCACGGTCACGCTGCAGGAATTGGCGGCTTCGTCGAGGATCTCCACGCTGATGACGTCGGCCGGAGCCAGCGCCGCGCTGATGAATTCCGCCGGGTCGCTGCTGTATTTGACGATGTCGATCTTTTCGCCGCCCAGCAGGTCAACGACCTTGCCCACGCGGATGCCGCGCGCGCCGATGCAGGAACCGACGGCGTCAACGTTTTCATCCGCGCTGTAAACGGCGATCTTGGTGCGGGAACCGGCTTCGCGCGAGATGGCTTTGATCTCGACCGTGCCGTCGAAGATCTCGGGCACTTCTTCTTCAAACAGGCGGCGGACCAGGCCGGGATGCGTGCGCGAGATGGTGGCGCTGACGCGGCCCTTTTCGCGCTCGTCGACCTGCGCGACGTAAACCTTGATGAGGTCGCCCACCTTGAGCACCTCGCCGGGCACCTGCTCGGAACGGGGCAGGTTGAGCACGCCGCGGCCGAGCTCGACCATGGCGTCGCCGGTCGCCGCGTCGATGTTGACGACCTTGACGGTGACCAGCTCCTGATTCTTATTCTGATAATCCTGCTTGATCTGGGAACGCTCCGCCTCGCGGATGCACTGGCGCACCACGTTTTTGGTGTTGGTGGCGGCGATGCGGCTGAAATCCGACTTCTGCAGCGGAATGTCGACGTAATCGCCGGCGACCGCGTCGGGCTTATAGCGTCTGGCCGCTTCCACAAGGATCTCGGTCACGGGGTTCTGAACCTCGTCGACGACTTCCTTGCGCATGGCGATCTCCAGCGTTTCGGTGGCGGGGTCGATCTCGCAAACGCCGATGTCGCTGCCCTTTTCGTTTTTGATCGCGGTGATGATCGCCTGACGGATCTTGTCGCAAAGCAGCTCGGCAGGCACCTTTTTCTCTTTTTCGATCAGTCGGATCGCCTCAAAAAATTCCTTCTTATCCATTTTTTCCGAATCTATCCTTTCCTGTTAATATCAAATTCAAATGATCAAACCGTTTCGCTGTCGTCAAGCCTGACCCAGGAAACCTCTTTGCGGATAAAGGCAACGGTTTCCTCGCCGGCCTCGATCGCGAAGCCGTCTTTGTCGTGGCTGACGAGAACGCCGGTGAATTCGCGCCGCCCGTCTTCAGCCGGACGGATGAGCCGCACCTTCACGGTCTGCCCCAGGCAGGCCTCAAAGTGCGCCGCTTTCGTCAGCTCACGGTCGGTGCCGGGGGAGCTGACCTCAAGGCAATAGCTCTGCTCGATCGGATCAGCCTCGTCAAGCGGCTTGTCGAGCGCGTGGCTCATCGCCACACAGTCGTCGATGCCCACGCCGCCGTCTTTGTCGATAAAAATGCGCAGGAACCAGTCCGCGCCCTCTTTCACGAAGCGAACGTCCCACAGGCGAAGCCCGAGCTGTTCGGCGATGGGCTGCGCGATGGCCGTGACCGCTGCGACGGTGTTGCCGCCTTTTCCTTTGGCTGCCATACAATCACTCCTCCCTGACCGGATGTTTACACAAAAAAGAGCGGGCGAAAACCCACTCTCAGTCAACCTTTTTATCTTACGCGGTCAGTTTACCACATTGTTTGCAAAAGTGCAAGCCTTTTTCTATATTTTTTCTATAAAACAGCAAAATTATTCCGGTTTTTGCGCGCCCTTCCGCTTTTTGAGGATCGTTCTGACGATGAAAGCCACCGCCGCGAGCGGGATCAGCACCAGCACGATGCGCAGGATCCACGCCATGGGGATCAGATCGTAGGCCTTTTCGCCCATGAGCGTGAACAAAATCACGCGCGGCGCGACGCCCAGCACCGACAAGAGCAGATACGGCACGAAGGAATACTTGATCGAGCCCAGAAACAGGCTGAAAAAGTCGATGGGGAACACGGGCAGCAGCCGCGCCGTAAACACCGCCGAGCCCTTCGTTTTGCCCTGCATGCTCAGCATTTTGCCGCCGGCCTTGGTCTTTTTGAGCAGCCGCTCCACGTAGGCGCCGCCCAGCACGCGCCCCAGCGCGTAAGTGCCGCTGACCTCCAGCGCGATGCCGCAAAGGCTCAGCGCAACGGCCACCGGCGCGGGGAACGCCATGCCGACCGACACGTAGATGAGCATGGCCGGGATGACGAAGGTGAACCCTTTGACCAAAAACACGCCCAGCACCACGGCGTAAGCCGCCAGCGTGCCAGGCACGGCCTCGACCATGGCGCGCACGTCCAGATGCGTCAGCCGGTCATAGTTGCACAGCACCGCCGTGAACACTGCCGCCAGCAGCGCCAGCCGCAGCAAAAGCGGCAGCCATTCTTTTTTGAAATCCGATCGGGTCAATTCTTTTTTCTCCTCAACTGTGGTCGCTTCATTATATGCTTTTCTTTCTCATCTGTCAAATCCG
>CAMJHI010000025.1 GCA_946405475.1 uncultured Clostridia bacterium | reverse complement strand
GTGGACTGTTTCGGCGTGGGGAACCCTCGCCGGGGGTTCCCCGGCGCGAAGCGCGGCCTGCCAAATGAATAACAAAACTCCTGCGGCTTGGTTAACAGGCACGCAGGAGTTATCTTTTTATGTTGTTTACCTTTACGCGGTGAGCGCACCGGCGAGCAGCGAACCGAGGAACAGCCTGATCAGCGGGGTGACGTTGATGCCGACCGGCACGGCGACCGCGGAATCGCTCACGTCGAACGAGATGTTTTCAAAATAGGTGTTCTGCACGGAATGGGTCTGCGCGTCGGTCACCTTGAGCAGCTTGAGCTGGTCGCCGACGTAGCAGAATTTCGCCGTGACAGTGGCGTTGTCGAAATATTCTTCCACGTCATAGGTCACGCCGTCGATGGTTTCCTGATAGCTCTTGACGTAGCGCAGAATGGCGAAGGTCACGCCGGTCACGGTCTTAACCAAAGTCGGCACGTCGAGACCGAGCATGCCAAGCTCTTCGCTGCCCAGCTTTACATACAGGAACGGCAGCTTGGGCAGGTAGCCGTAGAGCACGCCGTCCTTGAACACAAGGCGAACGTTGAAAAGCCCCGTGTTGTACTCATACGCCAGCGCGTTGCCCTTGATGACGAACGTGTCAGAGGAGTTGCCGAACGGAGTGCTGCCGGCTCTGAGCGTCACGCTCACCGCCTGACCGCCGTTGATCGCGTCGATCAGCTTCTGCGTTTTCGGGGTTTCGGCCGCGTTGGCAAACAGGGCGAACGAGGAGCAGGCGAGCAGGAGCGACAGGAGAAGCGCAAGGAGCTTTTTACTTGCTTTCATAATCAGACCATCCTTTCTTTTTTAACCGATCTCATGCGCGATCATGACCTTCAACGTTTGCAGGATCACGCGGATGTAGCGGAACACAAAGGTGAGCGCGTCCGCCTTCGGATATTTCCCCGCCACGCCGTCAGCGGCGTAGCAGCCGACGCTGTTTTGCGTGATGGGATTGCCGAAAAAGTCTTCGGTCAGTTCACAGCCCGTGTCAATGCCCTTGGTCAGCAGCGGCGAGCCTGTGACGAGCCGGAACGAATCCGCTTCATCAAGCTTGTCCGAAACGAAACCGGGCGTCTGGACGAAGGGATGCTTGTCAACGATCGGCACGAGGGTGTTGACGTAACAGTTGTTGGTGATGACGGTGTTTTGCTTTCTCGCGTCCAGATCATAGCGGACGGAATAGCCGGGCAGGGGGGCGAAAATGTTGTTGGCGACCAGCCCGTCGGGAATGCGGCTGATGTCAAAATCGAGGCAGTTGATGATGGTGTTGTTGTAAAACTGAATGCCGTATTCCTTTGCGCTGCCGCCTAAGCGATTGCTGCCGCCGTTGTCGTTGACCGACAGACAGTACCGCACCACGTTGCCGTGGTGGCCGCTGTGGTTGGGGTTGTTGCACACAAAGCGCTGGTTGTCGTGCGAATAGATGTATTGGTAGGTGCAGTGGTGGGAGTAGGAATCGAAGTCCACGCTCATGCCGTCGCCCACGTTTTTCTGTCCGGCGATCTCGCAATGCTCAATGGTGCTGTTCACGCTGCCCCAGAACCACATGGCGGCGTTGTAATACTTGATGCTGCCGTCCTCGTTCAGCCCCTTGCCCTGGCAGCAGTCGATGGAGCGGCAGCGGGTGACCAGCGCGCCGTCGCAGATGCCGACGATGATCGCTTCCGCGTCCATATCGTGAAAATATACGTTTTCCACCAGCGTGCCGGTGTTGAAAATGGGGTCGATGTCTTCTTCCTCACACCACGGGGTCTGTTCGTCGTTCCACGAGCCCCACAGGCTGATGCCGTTGCCGCAGTCGTACATGTCACAGTCGGTGATCGTCAGGTCGTTGACCGCGTAGCGCGAGCGGGCGGGCAGCCCTTTCACCATCACGCAGGCGCGCGCGTCGGCCGCGCCGTTGGATAAATTGTCGCGATCCGTCCATTCCACGTTCTGCATGTCGTGCATGTCAAGCCCGGTCAGCGTGATCCCGACGCTCGTTTGTTGTAAGGCGTCGATTCAGATGCCGCCGCCGTTGTGGGCGGTGATCTCCAGATCGCTCACCGTGACGTAGGAGCAGTCGAACAGGCGCAGCACTTCGGTGTGGCTGTCGGTGTAAAGATGAGGCTTGCCGAGCGTTTCGTCGCCGTAGGAGGAAATCAGGATCGGCTCGTCCTTCGTGCCCGAGCAGGTGAGCGTCAGCTCGCAGGGATAGGAACCGCCGCGGCAAAACAGTATCTTCGCGCCGGGGGTCAGGTTCAGCGTTTTGAGCGGTTCCACCGTTTGAAAGGCCTGTCCTTCTGATAATCCGCTGTTCTGGTCGCTGCCGTTGACGCTGTCCACGTAATAGCTCACGCTGCTGTCAACGGCATAGCAGGGCAGGGCGGACAAAAGCAAAAGAACCGTGAGAAACAGGCAGAAAAAACGTTTCCGATGCAGCATAACGAACCCTCGCTTTGGTATTATTGGGTGTTGACGATCACCTTGCCGCCGTCGCTCGTGAGGGAAACGGCGGTGATGGGCGCGCCGTCCACGCTTTCCACGATGGCGTTGGCGATCTTGTCTTCGACGTTGCGGCGAATGGCGTTGCGCAGATCACGCGCGCCGCGGCTGCCGTCGCACATGGCGCCGAGCGTTTGCGGCACGTCGTCCGCCCAGGTGAGCGTGATGCCCTTGTCGCGCAGCGGCTCGACCAGCTCGTTGAGCATGAGCAGCGCGATCTGCCGGTAGTTGTCGGGCGTAAGCTCGTTGAACACGGCGATCTCGTCCACGCGGCCGATGAATTCGGGGCGCAGGAACTCGCGCAGCGCTTTCATCACCTTGTCTTTGGAGGCGGCGGCCGAATCCTTGGCGAAGCCCAGCGCGTTTTCCTTGCGCTCGCTCCCGGCGTTGGAGGTCATGATGATGACCGTGTTTTCAAAGCTGACGGTGCGGCCCTGCGCGTCGGTGATGCGGCCCTCGTCGAGGATCTGCAGCAGGATATTCATCACGTCGGGGTGGGCTTTTTCGATCTCGTCAAACAGGATCACGGAATAGGGCTTGCGGCGCACCTTTTCGGTGAGCTGACCCGCTTCGTCATAGCCGACGTAGCCGGGCGGCGAGCCGATGATGCGCGACACGCTGTGCTTTTCCATGAATTCCGACATATCCAGCCGGATGAGCGTTTCCGGTGTGTCGAACAATTCCTGCGAAAGCAGCTTGACCAGCTCCGTTTTGCCCACGCCCGTGGGGCCGACAAAGATGAAGGAGGCGGGTCTGCGCTGCGGGTTGATCTGAACGCGGCCGCGCTTGATGGCGGTGCAGACCAGCTCCACGGCCTCATCCTGACCGATGAGCTTGGCCTTGATGTGCTTTTCCAGGTCGCTCAGGCGGCGCAGGTCGCTTTCGATGACCTTTTGCGCCGGAATGCCCGTCCAGAGCTGGATCACCTTGGCCAGATCGCTTTCGGTCACGGCGTTGTCCTTGGCCAGCTCCGCTAAGTTTTTGATCTCGTTTTCCGCCACGATGATCTCGGATTTGACGCGGGCGATGGCCTCATAGTCGGCCTCCTCCGCCTCGGTCAGCGCCTGCTCTTCCACACGAAGCTGCGCCAGCTTCTTTTCGGCCAGCTCGTGCTGACTGATGTATTTGTTGCGCAGGTTCGCGCAGGTGCAGGCCTCGTCCAGCAGGTCGATGGCCTTGTCGGGCAGGAACCGGTCGTTGATGTACCGTTCCGACAGCACGACCGCGCTGTGCACGAGCGAATCGCTGATCTGCACGCGGTGATAGTTTTCGTAGTATTCTTTGATGCCCAGCAGCACCTTGTAGGTGTCTTCAATGGAGGGCTCCTCCACCTTGACCGGCTGCAGGCGGCGTTCGAGCGCGGCGTCTTTTTCGATGTATTTGCGGTATTCCGTAAAGGTCGTCGCGCCGATGATCTGAATTTCCCCGCGGGAGAGCGCGGGCTTGAGGATGTTCGCGGCGTTCATCGAACCCTCCGCGTCGCCGGTGCCGACCAGATTATGCACTTCGTCGATGAACAGAATGATGTTGCCCTCGGCCTTGACCTCGTCCACCAGCCCCTTGATGCGGCTTTCAAACTGCCCGCGGAACTGCGTGCCGGCCACCAGCGCGGTCAGGTCGAGCAGATGGATCTCCTTGTCGGCCAGCTTGGCGGGTACGTCGCCCGAAGCGATGCGAAGCGCCAGCCCCTCGGCAATGGCGGTTTTGCCCACGCCTGGCTCACCGATGAGGCAGGGGTTGTTTTTGGTGCGGCGGCAAAGGATCTGCACGGAGCGGTAAATCTCGTTGTCGCGCCCGATGATGCGGTCGATCTTGCCTGCTCTCGCCTTGGCGGTCAGGTCGGTGCAGTACAGCCCCAGATACTTGCGTTTTTTGTCGTCGGGCTGCTTCTTCTTTTTGCCGAAGCGGCGCTGCTTCGGCTCATCCTCTTCAATGCCGGCGTCCTCGCCGTCTTCAATTTCGGGCGCGTCATTGCCTGCATTTCCCATCATGCCCTGCATGAACGGGAACGTGGGCGCGCCGCCGTTTTCAAACGAGCCTTCGTCGATGCCGTCGAACGCGGCGTTCATCTGCTCGTCGATCATGTCGATATCGTCTTCGGTAATGCCCATGTTTTCCATCATCTGCTTGATGGGTCCCACGTTCATTTCCATCGCGCAGCGGATGCACAGCCCCTGCGGTGTGGTCTGCCCGTTTTCGATGCGCTGAATGAAGATCACAGCCGGCCGTTCGTGGCACTTGCTGCACAAAGTTCTTTTCATTTCTTTTTTTACTCCTGTGATTTGAATTATTTTGCTTCTTTTTTGGCTTTTCTTTCCGCCTTTGCCGCGGCCTGCTCCGCCTTGCCCTCGGGCGAAAAACGGTGCTGCACCTGGCGGTGAATGTCGGGCAGATAGGAAATAAACGCGATGATGGTCAGCAGCGCGGAGATCGAAACCAGCACGATGCACGCCCATTCCGGCAGCACGATCGCGGGGAACCGGCGCGTTACCACGCCGACCTCGGGCCCGAACAGGAACAGCACGACCATGATCGTGTAAAACACGAAGGTGGCGATCTTGCCGTAGATCTCGGCCGCGCCCGGGATGATGCCGAAGGCGATCATGGCGGCGCCGCCCACGACGAACACGAATTCCTTGGCGAGGAACACGAAAAAGATCCAGCTGCACGCTTTCATCAGGGAGCTTTCGCATTTGTGGAATTCCAGGAACATGAGGATGGCGATGGTGATCATCGTCAGCTTGTCGGCCACCGGGTCGAGCATTTTGCCCAGTTCGCTGATCTGGTTGAAGCGCCTTGCGATCTTGCCGTCTAAAAAATCCGTCAGACCGGACGCCACCAGAATGAGCAGCGCGGCGATCAGATGATCGTGATAAAACAGCACGCCGAAGACCGGCACCATGATGATGCGCAGGAACGACAGCAGGTTCGGGATGGTTTTCCAGTTGGTGAGATAATGTTTGACTACGTCCATAGGGATCACTCCGTTCTGTTAATCTGCGGCGTCGCCGCTGAATGTGATTTGCTGACAGATCGTGACGATTTTTGAATGGTCAATGACCTGTTTGGCTTCCGGCTTTGACGTGACCTGCCCGACCAGACCGCAGAGCATGGCGACCAGATACACGAGCACGAGCCCCTGCAAAAAGCCGAGCACGCCGCCGAGGGTTTTGTCCGCCGTGTGAAGCACGGGCAGCTTGGTCGCCTTGCAGATCAGGCGAATGATCAGGCGGAACACCGCCATGATCAGAATATAGAGCAGGATCGTGACGATCGTTTTCAGCACGACCATGGCGGCCGGCTTGACGACCTGCTGCGAAAGCTGCTGTGAGGTCGGCACGGTTTTGACGTTGGCTGAGCCGATCTGACGGCTCACCTCGTTGAGATCTATGTCGATTTTTTCAAATAACTGGCCAAGATAAGCGGGGATCGTTTCGGCCACTTCATCCACGATCTCCTGAACGTCGTGCGCGTCGTTGAAGTCTTCTGCGTGTTTGTCGATCGTTTCGCACACGGTTTGATCCAGAAGCAGATCGTAGCTCCAGGAAGCGACCGGTTCGGCGGCCGCAAGTGCCAGCCCGAATGACAGGATCACCGCCAGCAGGGTCAGCACCGTGTGCACAAAGCCCTTTTGCGCGTGCCAGATGACCTTGAACACGAGCACGGCCAGCAGCGCGATGTCCAAACCGTATTGTATGGCAAAGTCCATGAATTCCTCCTTCCTTCTGATCGGCTGTTGTCAGAATTTGATCTTTTCGATCGTTCCGTTTCCCAGCGAATAAACCGTTTTGTTGATCACGGCGATTTTTTCCGAAGCGATCTTCGGGGCCTTGCTCTTGTTGTTTTTATCGTTGTCGGAACGGATCAGATAGACTTTTCCGTCCGAGCCGGAGGCGGCAATGCGGCCGTCCTGAAAATCAAAGCAGGTGACCTTGCAGGTCAGATCGGCCGTGAACTGTTCGTTGCCCTTGCTGTCGTACGCGCACACGGTCGAACCCGCTTCGTCGCTGTAGCCGTTCACCGCAAAGGCAAAGCTGCCGCGGCTGTCAACGGCAAAGTGCGAAATGCTGCCGCCGCTGAGCAGATGATCCTTGCGATCTTTTTCATTGCGGATGACGCTGTAGCCGTTTTTGAAGCCGGTCACAACGGTGTTTTTGTCACTGTAAAACACGGTGTGCAGCCGGATGCCGTCGTATAAGAACTCGTTGATCACCTTTTGTTCGGTCAGCGAAATGAGGTAGAGCTTGGAATAATCCAGCGCGTCCTTGGTGCCGATGCCGATGAGCGCGGCCTTTTTGCCGTTGGCGGAAAACGAGATGCCGATGATGTATTCCTCCGCGCACTTGAAGTCGAACCGCTTGCTGTTGTCTTTCGCGTCATAAAAGCTGACCAGACTCGCGCTCTTGTCCGATTTGGTGCTGAACGCGTAATCGCCGCTGCTGCCGATGGCGCAGGCATAGATCGTGTTCTGGATCTCGCCTTCATACAGCAGTCCGCTGCCGCCGAGCAGGGCGTAGCGGCCGGTTTTGCAGTCGCTGAGCAGCAGACGGCTGTTGCTGACCGACAGGCGGGGGGACGAGAAGGTGTTCGGGTAGCTCACGACCTCTTTGGCCGTGGCGTTGAGCATGAGCAGACTGCCGTTTTCCAGCAGCACCAGATCGTCGCCGAAGGTTTCGGTGCGCAGCACGTTGTTTTTGCCGACCTGAACGGGGTAGCCGGGGCCGGGCTTGAGGTTGGAAAACACTTGGATGATCCCGTCGGAAATGCGGGAAAAGGTCACGTTGCCCAGCGATTGCGCGGTCAGGAACAACAGCGAAAGCACCACGATCACGCCCAGCGCAATGGTGACGGCCAGGCCGATTTTCTTTTGTGCTTTTTCCTGCCTGGCTTTTTTGGCTTCCAGCGCTTTTTTTTGCTCGGCGCGCACAGCCCGGCGCTCCTCCATGCGTTGGCGCATCTGTTCTTCTGACTGCTCTTTTGTCAGGGTCGTGTTTTCTTTGCCGTCTTTCATTCTTTCTCACTCCTGTAAAATACGCGGTTGAGAGTCAGCCCCTGCGCGGGGGCGGTGACGCCGGCTCGCTCCCGGTCGCGCGAAGCAATGATCTGCGGGATCGTGCCGGGCGGGATTTTGCCCAGGGAAATATCGGTGAGCGTGCCGACCATGATGCGCACCATGTTGTAGAGGAAGCCGTTGGCGGTGACGGAAAACGTGATCTCGTCCCCGTGCCGTTCAACGGAACAATCCGTGACCGTGCGTACGTTGTTCACGGTGGAAGCGCCCGCGGCGCAAAAGGCGGAAAAATCGTGCTCGCCCACAAAGTCCTGCGCCTGGGTCTGCATCAGCGCCGCGTCCAGCTTCGGCTTGAACAGCCAGCAGCGGTCGATCAGAAACGGATCGCGTATGGCGCTGTTGCGGATGAGGTAACGGTATTCCTTACCGGTGCAGTCATAGCGCGCGTGAAAATCGTAATCGACTTCTTCGCACGCCAGCACGGCGATGTCGTCGGGCAGGTAGGCGTTCAGCCCGCTGACCACCGTGCGGCAGGGCAGGGCGGAGGCGGTGCGGATGTTGCAGCAGTACATGTTGGCGTGCACGCCGGCATCGGTGCGGCTGCAGCCGGTGACGTTTTCACGCACCTGAAACAGGCGTTCCACCGCGTCCTGCAGCGTCTGCTGCACGGTCGGCGCGTTGGCCTGCACCTGCCAGCCGCTGTAACGCGTGCCGCAATATCGGATTGTCAAAAGCAGGTTGCGCAAAGGATCACCCCACGTTGAAGGCCTTGAAAAAGATGTTCAGCGCGATCACGCCGCCCAGCAGCACGGCGCAGCCGACGATCAGCACGGAATCCAGCCCCTTGAGCTTCATCTGCTTCATGCGCGTCCGGCCCTCACCGCCGGTGTAGCAGCGGCATTCCATGGCAAAGGCCAGCTCGTAAGCGCGGCGGAAGGAGGAAACGAACAGCGGGATCAGGATGGGCACCAGCGCCTTCGCGCGCTGCATCAGCCCGCCCGATTCCAGGTCGGCGCCTCTGGCCTTCTGGGCGTTCATGATCTTGTCGATCTCTTCCATCAGCGTCGGGATGAAGCGCAGCGCCAGCGTCATCATCATGGCCAGCGTGTGCACCGGCACGTGGAACAGCTTCAGGGGCTTGAGCAGCCGCTCGATCGCGTCGGTGAGCATGGTGGGCGTGGTGGTGTAGGTCAGCAGCGTGCTGCCCACGATCAGCGCCATGATGCGCACCGCAACGAAAATGGCCGTGTAAACGCCGGTGTCGGTGATTTTGAAAAACTTGAAGGAAACCAGCACCTTGCCCCCCGTGCTGTAAAACAGATTGAGCAGGGCGGTGATGATAATGATGAAGGTGATGGCGCGCATGCTTTTGAGCATCATTTTCAGCGGCACGCGCGAAAGCAGAACGCCCGCCAGCAGCGCGGCGACCATCAGCCCCAGCGAAAAGAAGTTTTTGCAGAAGAAAATGATAAAAATGAAAACAAGGGTCAGAATGATCTTCACCCGCGGGTCGGTTTTGTGAAGCAGGGACTGCCCGGGGTAGTATTGACCGATCGTTAAATCTCTCACCGTCAGCCCACCCCCTTTTTCAGCAGCGGAAGCAGGGCGGCGCAGGCGTCCTCGACCGTGTAGATGCTTTCGTCCAGATCCAGCCCGCGCTTTTTCAGCTCGCGGCACACGCGGGTGATCTGCGGCACGGTCAGCCCGATCTTTTCCAGCTCCTCACTGTGCGCGAACACGTTTTTGACCGTGTCGTACATCAGCACCTGCGCCCGGTTCATGACAAGGATCTTTGTGGCGATGCGCGCCACGTCCTCCATATTGTGCGTCACCAGCAGCACCGTCGCGCCGGTCGCTTCCTTGTAGCGCAGGATCAATTTCAAAATGCTTTCCTTGCCCCGCGGGTCAAGCCCGGCGGTGGGTTCGTCCAGCACGAGGATTTTCGGCTTCATTGCCATCACGCCGGCGATGGCGGCGCGGCGCTTTTCGCCGCCGGACAGATCGAAGGGCGATTTTTCGAGCAGCTCGGGCGTCAGCCCCACGAATTCAGCGGCCTCGAGCACGCGCTGTTTGATCTCTTCCTCGCTCAGCTTCATGTTTTTCGGGCCGAAAGCAATGTCCTTGAAGACCGTTTCCTCAAACAACTGATATTCGGGGTACTGAAAACACAGCCCGACCTTGAAGCGAACGCTGCGGATGTTCTTTTTGTTCTGCCAAATATCTTCCCCGTCGATCCACACCCGGCCCTGCGTCGGACTCAGCAGGCCGTTGAGGTGCTGAATGAGGGTCGATTTGCCCGAACCGGTGTGGCCGATGATGCCCACCAGCTCGCCCTCTTCGATTTCTATGTTGATGTTTTTGATGGCGCTCACGCACAGCGGCGTTCCGTCGCCGTAGTTGTGCGTCACGTTTTCCAAACGAATAATGGGCATGCTTTACTCCTTACCGCAAGCCTTTAATACGGCTTCGACACATTCTTCTTCCGTCAGCACGTCGGTTCTGATGCTGATCCCGCTGTCGGCCAGCGCCCGGGTCAGCGCCGTGGCCTGCGGCACGGTCAGCCCGCAGCGCTCGATCGCCTGCGTGTTGGTGAACACGTCGCGCGGGCAGCCGTCTAAAAAGACTTTGCCGTGATCGAGCACGATCACGCGGTCAGCCTGCACCGCTTCTTCCATAAAGTGTGTGATCATCAGCACGGTGATGCCGCGTTCGCGGTTCAGGCGCTGCACGGTGGCCAGCACCTCCCGCCGCCCGATGGGGTCGAGCATGGCGGTGGGTTCGTCGAGCACGATGCAGTCCGTCTGCATGGCCAAAATGCCGGCGATGGCAACGCGCTGCTTCTGCCCGCCGGACAGCTTGTGCGGCTCGGCCAGGCGGAATTCGTACATCCCGACGGCCTTGAGCGCGTCGTCCACGCGGCGGCGGATCTCGTCCGGTTCGATCCCGAGGTTTTCGGGGCCGAAGGCCACGTCGTCCTCCACGATGGTCGCCACGATCTGATTGTCGGGGTTCTGGAACACCATGCCGACCTTGCGGCGGATGAGCTCCACGTTCTTTTCCTCGCTGGTGTCCAGCCCCTCCACCAGCACCCGGCCGTCTTCGGGCAGGTGGATGGCGTTGGTGAGCTTGGCCAGCGTGGATTTGCCCGAGCCGTTTCGCCCGAGCACAGCCGCGAAGCTGCCTTTTTCGATGTTCAGCGTGATGCCGTTGATCGTCAGCGGCAGCACGTGGTTTTCGTCGTCCCCCTCATAACGAAAGGTGACGTCCTGGTATTCAATGATTCTTTCCATTCACTTAATCCTGTTTTTTCCAGATTGCCGTGGCGCCGCAGGGCAGCGCCATGCCGGTTTGTGTCACGCGCAGGCCCAACTCGTCGCCGCTCACGGTCCCGCCGTGCCTGGGCACGATGACGCTGCCGAGAATGTATTCCATCACCGAGGGCGACAGCCCCGTGGTGTAGGAGTTGATGAGCACGGCCACGGCGTTGTCGCTGAGCACCTGCTCGCAAAGCGCGACAAAATCATACACTTCGTTTTCCAGCTTCCACACCTCGCCCCCGGGGCCTCTGCCGTAGGAGGGCGGGTCCATGATGATGATGTCGTAACGGCTGCCGCGGCGGATTTCGCGCTGCACGAATTTGATGCAGTCGTCCACCAGCCAGCGCACCTTGCTGCCTGCCACGCCGGAGGAAGCGGCGTTTTCTTTCGCCCACTGCGTCATGCCCTTGGAGGCGTCCACGTGGGTCACGGCCGCGCCCGCCTTCAGCGCGGCCACGGTCGCGCCGCCGGTGTAGGCAAACAGGTTGAGCACCCGCAGCTCACGGTTTTCTTTTTGGATAAGCTCGCGCACCAGCGCCCAGTTGGCCGCCTGCTCGGGGAACAGCCCCGTGTGCTTGAAGCCCATGGTTTTGATGTTGAAAGTCAGGTCGCCCAGGCCGATCTCCCACCGGTCGGGCAGCTTGCCGAACACCTGCCAGCTCCCGCCGCCGGATTGCGAACGGTTGTAGCGGGCGTTCGCCTTTTTCCACAGCGGATGCTGCCTCCCGGTTTTCCAGATCACCTGCGGGTCGGGGCGGATGAGGATCACGTTGCCCCAGCGCTCCAGCTTTTCGCCGTCGGTGCAGTCCAGCAGCTCATAGTCTTTCCAGTTATCCGATACTCTCATGTCGTTAAATCAGCCGATCCCGTACCACGGCGGCGATCTCGTCAGCCAGCCGCTGGATCATTTCTTCGTCTTTGCCTTCGACCATCACGCGGATGAGCGGCTCCGTGCCGGACACGCGCACGAGCACGCGGCCCTGATCGCCCAGCTCTTTTTCGGCGCTGGCAATGGCTTTTTTGATTTCGGCGTCCTTGGCGTAGCGCACCTTGCCGATCTGCGAGACGCGCACGTTGACCATCGTCTGCGGGAAGATCTCGATCTCACCGGCCAGCTCCGACAGCTTTTTGCCGGTGAGCTTGAGCACCTGCAGCAGCTGGATGGCGGTGAGCTGCCCGTCGCCCGTGGTGGCATAGTCGTGGAAGATCACGTGGCCGGATTGTTCGCCGCCGATGCAGTAATCGTTTTTGAGCATGTTTTCCAGCACGTAACGGTCGCCGACGGTGGTGACCTCCACGTTGATGTCGTTTCGCTGGCAGAATTCATGGAACCCGAGGTTGCTCATCACGGTCACGACCGCGGTGTTGTTCTTGAGCATGCCTCTTTTCTTGAGGGAAGCCGCCGCGATGGCCACGATCTTGTCGCCGTCGACGATCTCGCCGTTTTCATCCACGGCCAGCAGGCGGTCGGCGTCGCCGTCGAACGCGAAGCCCACGTCGAAGTGATTGGCCTTGACGAACCGCTGCAGCTGTTCCATGTGGGTGGAGCCGCAGCCGCGGTTGATGTTGATGCCGTTGGGCACGGCGGAAAGCACCTCAAAATCGACCCCGAGGTCGGTGAACAGCTCCGGCGCGGTGAACGAAGCGGAGCCGTTGGCGCAGTCGAGCGCGATGCGCATGCCGGAAAAATCGGCGTCGACCGTTTCGAGCAGATGCTCGATGTAATCGAACTTTGGCATATCCGAGGTGCGGATGCGTCCGACCTCGCCGCCGATCTTCACGTCGGGCACGATGGTGCCGTCCAAAATGATGGATTCGATTCTTTCCTCGATCTCGTCCGGCAGCTTGTAGCCGTCGGATTTGAAAATTTTGATGCCGTTGTATTCGCAGGGGTTGTGCGAGGCGGAGATCATGATGCCCGCGTCGTAGCCGTATTTCTGCACCAAGAACGCGACCGCCGGCGTGGGCAGCACGCCCAGCAGCAACACGTCAGCGCCCACGGAGCAAAGCCCGGCGGCGATGGCGGATTCGAGCATATCGGAGGAAATGCGGGTGTCCATGCCGATGAGCACGCGGGGGCGGCTGTGCTGCTCATTGCTGAGCACCATCGCGGCGGCGCGGCCGATCTTCATGGCCAGCTCGCAGGTCAGTTCACTGTTGGCAACGCCTCTGGCGCCGTCGGTGCCGAATAATCTTCCCATGTTTGATCACCTTTCGTTAAAAGAATTTTTGCTGCCCCTGAGGCTTGATCCCGAGGTGTTCGTAGCCGGCGGGGGTCACCACGCGGCCGCGCGGCGTTCTGCCCAAAAAACCGAGCTGCAGCAGGTAGGGTTCGTAAACGTCTTCAATGGTAATGGCTTCTTCCCCGATCACGGCGGCGATGGTTTCCAGCCCCACCGGGCCGCCCTGATAGAATTCAATGATCGAGCGCAGCAGGTTGCGGTCGACGTTGTCCAGCCCGAGCTCGTCGATCTCCAGCCTTGTCAGCGCCAGCTGCGCGCTTTCCAGATCCACCACGCCCTTGCCGAGCACCTGCGCAAAATCGCGCACCCGCTTGAGCAGGCGGTTGGCGATACGCGGTGTGCCGCGGGAACGTGAGGCGATCTCCAGCGCGCCCTCGTCGTCGATGGCCGTGCCCAGAATGCCCGCGGAGCGGCGCACGATCTGCGCAAGCTCTTCGGGGGTGTACAGTTCCAGCCGCAGCACCACGCCGAAGCGGTCGCGCAGCGGGGCGCTGAGCTGACCGGCGCGGGTGGTCGCGCCGATGAGCGTGAAGTGCGGCAGATCGAGCCGGATGGAGCGGGCGGAGGGCCCTTTGCCGATGATGATATCCAGCGCGTTGTCCTCCATGGCGGGGTAGAGCACCTCTTCCACCGAGCGCGACAGGCGGTGGATCTCATCCACGAACAGTACGTCGCCGTCGTTCAGGTTGGTCAGCAGCGCCGCCAAATCGCCGGGCTTTTCGATCGCGGGGCCGGAGGTTACGCGGAAATTCACGCCCATTTCGTTGGCGATGATGCCGGCCAGCGTGGTCTTGCCCAGACCGGGTGGGCCGTAAAGCAGGCAGTGGTCGAGCGATTCGCCGCGCGACTTGGCGGCTTCGATATAGATTTTGAGGTTTTCCTTGACCTTTTCCTGCCCGATATAATCGTCGATGTTCTGAGGCCGCAGCGATTGCTCGTTCACGTCCTCCTGCGTGTAGCCGGAAGCCACGATCCGGCTTTCATAATCCATGTCGTCCATCGTGCTTCCCTCCTTACATCAGCTTGCTGCTCAAAGCGGTCAGCGCTTTTTTGATCAGGTTATCCACCGAATCCTCCGGGTCGAGCTTGCCCACGGCAATGCTGCTTTCCGATTTGGAAAAGCCCAGCGCGGTCAGCGCTTCTATGGCTTCGGCGGCGTTGCTCGACGCCGCGGCGCGGCTGATGGATTCAAGCGAGCCGCCGTCGGAAGCGTCGGAGAACACGTTTAGTTTGTCTTTCAGTTCCACAAAGATACGCTGCGCGATCTTCGGGCCCACGCCCTGCGCCGCGGTGATGGCCTTGACGTCGCCCGCGGCCACGGCCAGCGCCAGCTTGCCGGGCGTGAGCTGCGACAGGATCGCCAGCGCCGCCTTCGGACCAACGCCCGAAACGGCAATGAGCATTTTGAAGCAGTCCAGCTCGTCTTTATCGTAAAAGCCGAACAGATCCAGCGCGTCCTCGCGCACGCTCAAATAGGTGAACAGCGTCACCTTCTGCCCGGTGCCGCCGATCTTGCGCAGGGTGTTGAAGCTGGTGGCGCAGCGGAAGGCGACGCCGCCGCACTCGATGGCGGCGGAGCTTTCATCGGTGAACACCACGTTGCCGGTGATGGAATAGAACAAGTGAAGCCCTCATTTCTTTTGGTTGATTCGCCCGAGCATGGAACCGGAGGAGTGGGCGTAACAAATGGCCATGGCCAGCGCGTCGGCGGTATCGTCCGGCTTGGGGATGCCGTTGAGGTTGAGCAGCAGGCGCGTCATTTCCTGCACCTGTTTTTTTTCGGCCCGGCCGTAGCCGACGATGCTCTGCTTGACCTGCAGGGGGGTGAATTCGCCCACCGTCAGCCCGTATTTCTGCGCGGCGAGTAAAATCACGCCTCTGGCCTGCGCCACGTCGATGGCGGTGGTGGTGTTGGTGTTGAAAAACAGCTTTTCGATCGACATGACCTCGGGCTTGTGCTTTTCGCACAGGTAGCACAGTCCGTCGTAGATTTCTTCCAGCCGCTGCAAAAACGGCGTGCCCGCCTGCGTGGTGATCGCGCCGTAATCGATCACGGTGAAATGGTTGGCGTTGTAGTCGACCACGCCGTAGCCCACGATGGCGTAGCCGGGGTCGATTCCGAGAATGATCATGTTGTTTCCTGCTTTTGTGCAAAGTTTTTGCTGCCCGAACGGCAGCGGTGCGAGAATGTTTTAGTTATTATACCACACCGCTAAAATACTGTAAAGCTATAATATTAATATTTATATAGTCTTAATTTATTGCGCAACATGCAAAACGTGCTATAATGATCGGGAAGGGGGGCTTTGTTATGGTTCAAAGAATCGTC
>CAMJHI010000024.1 GCA_946405475.1 uncultured Clostridia bacterium | reverse complement strand
GACGAACTCTCTCCCGACGACGTCGGCCAGCGGCTTCGGGTTGCCCAGCGCCAGGCGCAGCAGCCCGAACAGGATTTGAGGAATGTGGCTGACGACGGCGTCTGTGATCAGGCTGTCGCCGACGTACCACACGTTGTCCTGCGGGTTGTCGGGCGAAACCTTGTAAAGCGAGGTGCCGCCGTAACCGGCGACGACGATGACGGGGTAAGTCTGCGTGTCGGCGGTTTCGGCGTTGGCGGCGAACAGCATGGAGGAAACGCCAACGGCGAACACCAGCACCAGAGCCAGAATGCGGCGGACATGTTTCATAGATCTATCCCTCTTTCACATGATTTGCAACTTTGTCAGTGGCGGAACAGCAGGTCGATGTATCGGCCGAAAATGCGGTAGAACAGCGACAGGATCGCGCCGAGATTCGTCTTTTTCAGCAGCCGGCCGAAAATGGTGTTCGACAAACGGTGGGGGGTGTGCTGCGCCGGAGCCCCGGCGTCGACGAACGGTCGGCTTTCCTCGTAGGGGTCGGCTTCCCCGTTCATGAGCGTGAACGTGAAGGTCTTTTCGTTCACGGGCGTGACCGATGTGACCAGATAATACGACACGGTGATGTGCATGGTCTCAAGGCTTTTTGGCTGCAGCGTGCCGCCGAAATCCAGCGTGATGCTGTCCTGCGGCGCAATGGCTTTGCCCACGCTCTGCTTGGCGCTGAAGCGGATGCTCGGGTTGTCGGTCGTGACCGAAAGCAGGATCATCCGGCTGTCCTTTGACAGGTTCTTGATGGTCAGCGCGTGATCGTCTGCGCTGACAAAGCCGGTCTTCGACGTGTCGAATTCGGCATAGACCGATTCGCTCACGTTCATGGCCTCGTGGAACTGGGGGAATTCTTCTTTATCATGAACCGTTACTCTGCTGTCGCTTTCGATGAGCGTTTTCAGCAGGTCTCTGACGTAATCGTCCTTATACATCATGCCGTGGAAGTAGCGGTTGACGATCCACGTCGTTTCGGGCAGGTAGCCGGTGGACAGGTCGATATCCATGGCGGGGGAAAGGTGGTTGTGCGCAGGGTCTTTGCACTGCGTGTTGCGCGTCTGATAGCCGTTGGCGAAGCGCTGCCCCAGCGGGGCGACGGTCGCGCCGCTGGAGGCTTTGACGGAAATAATGGCGTCGGAGCATTCCTGCGTGCCCACGATGCTCGGCAGGCCGGAACCGGCCACAAGGTAGACGTTGATGCCGAGGCCTTCGGCTGCCTGCAGGTTTTCCGCCATGCGGTTCATGATGTTGTAATGAAAATAATCGCTCTGCGCGATCACGTCGGAACGCAGGAACCGTTCGCTTGCCACTTCTTGCTTGACGGTTTCATAGCTGTCCAGCGGCACAAAGTCCCACATGCTGCCCCAGTGCCCGAGCACCTGCATGAGATAGGGCTGGAAGTAGCCGAGCATCTCGTCCAGAAAACCGAGCTGCTGCGCCTTGAACAGCCAGTTGTAGTCGGTGTCGAGCGTCATGCCGTATTCCACGAAATACAGCAGCGTTTCTTCATCGAACACGATGCGGTTCGTCAGCACGTCATAGGCCAGCAGCGCGCCGCCGATGGCGGGCACGGTGAGCGCGGCGTTGTGCACGTCTTTGGCGTCGAACAGCTCGGTCAGCTCTTTCACCGTCATGTCCAGATGCCCGGCCAGCTCTTTGGCCTGCGCGCCGCCCTTGGCGGCGATGGCGCAAAGGGAAAGATAGGTGGCGGAGATCTGACCGCCGTGGCTCACGGCGATGATATTCACCTGATCCTGACCGGTGTATTGCTTCACGTCCTTGATCAGTGTTGCCAGATCCCGGGCGCAGAAAATGATGTTCTGGCGGAAATCGGTGTTGAAATTAAAGGTCCATTCGTTGCTCTTTTCGCCCAGATCCTGCGCCACGTAGGGCACGATCTCGATCTCGTGCCGGTATTTGCCGTCCTCATTGGCGAAGAGATAGGCGGAATTGACCTCGGCGGCGGCCGTGTGGTAACAGTGCAGCTCGGCCACCGGCTTGCCGTCTTCGTCATAGGCCATGTCGCCGCACATGTCGAGCAGCTCCTGCCCGACCCGTTCCGAGATCATCTTGGGGTTGCCGACCGCCCATTGGAACAGCCCGAGCCCCACGTCAACGGCGTTGTTGACGATACGTCCGGCGACGTTGGCAAAATCGATGCGCCAGATATGCTTTTTGGGGTTGTCTGGCTTGACCACGTACATTGAGGCGGAGCTGTAGCCCGGCACGATGATGAGCGGATATTTGTGATCCTCCGGAACCAGAACGGTCTCACCGGCGGTGGAAACAAACAGAACAGAGGTCACGGCGATGACGGCGCAAAGCAGCACGATCAACGACCGGCGCAGGTATTTCATGCGGTTGCCTCCTCTCTTTGTATCGGAAAAAAGGTAAATTTAGACTACTCACTTTATTATAATACAGATCCGGCATGAAGACAAGATTTCCGCCGAGATTTTCATGCTTTTTTCTCGGCGGTGCTGCGGCGGTCAACGGTTTCGGAGGTGATCTCACCGGCCGATTCAAGCGCCTTTTTGGTCATCAGCGGGCCGACCAGCTCATAGATCAGCACCGAGAACAGGATGATGTTGCGCACCAGCGCGCCGTCCTTGCCGCCGAGCGCCTGCGCCGTCACGCACATGCCAAGCGCCACACCGGCCTGCGGCAGCAGAGTGATGCCGAGGTTCTTCACGACCTTCTGGCTGCAATGGGTCAGGCGGGCGGAGCCGTAAGCGCCGAAATATTTGCCCAGCGAGCGCGCGGCAATGTAGATCACGCCGATGAGCACGAGCATGGGCTCACCGAACACCTCTAACTGCAGTTCCGCGCCGCTGATGACAAAAAACACGGCCAGCAGCGGGCGCGACCAGCGGTCGGCGCGGTTCATCAGGTCGTCCGACAGGGGGCTGAGGTTGCAGAACAGCGTGCCCAGCATCATGCACACAAGCAGCGAGGAAAAACCGATTTTGACGCCGCCGACAGTGAATTTGAGCGACGAGAGCGCCACGGTCAGCAGCACGAACGCAATGGTCATGGAAGTGCGGTTGGTGTTGGAGTGGAACATGGTTTCAAGCTTCGTCAGCAGGAACCCCGCGGCCGCGCCGAGCAGCAGCGAGCAGACGATCTCAATCAGCGGCTCGACGAGAACGGAAACAAGGCTCACCGACCCGGAAATGAGCGCGCGGGCGATGCCGAAGGAAACGGCGAAAATGATCAGCCCCACCGCGTCGTCAAGGGCGACGATGGGCAGCAGCAGGCTTGTCAGTTCACCCTTTGCCTTATATTGGCGCACCACCATCAGCGTGGCGGCGGGCGCGGTGGCGGCGGCAATGGCGCCCAGCGTGATCGCTGCGGGAGCCGAGAGCAGATCGGGGCGCGCCAGATGGAACAGCAGCAGCGTAAGATCGACCAGGAGGCTTGCGATCACGGACTGCACCACGCCGATGATCAGCGCCGAGCGGCCGGTCTTTTTCAGCGATTCCAGCCGGAACTCGTTGCCGATGGCAAACGCGATGAACCCCATAGCCACGTTCGACAGCACGCTCAGCGCCGCTACGTCGTCATAAGTGGGAAAGCCGAGGCCGGGTATGCCCAGCCGCCCCAGACAAAACGGCCCGATCAGGACACCGGAAACCAGAAAAGCCGTTACGTCGGGCAAGTGTTTTTTGCTGAACAGGCGCGTCATCATCAGCCCGGCCAGCAGTGCGAACGCGACGTTGAGTAATGCGATCATGAATGAAGACTTCCTTTTGCAAATTTGTTTTATAACTTTACATTATAGTATCTTTCCGCCCGGAAAGCAAGGCTTCTTTGCTTATTTCTCGTTTTTTGTAAAACGCAGCTCCCGGCCTGCCGTGCGCCGGGCGGCAAAACGCCCCGTGCTTCTTTTCAGGCACAGGGGCGGGTATTATTGCATTTTGAACAGCTTTGTCAGCCTTTTGTCGGCGCCGCAAAGCTTTTGATCGAGCTTGGGGTCCCGCATGAGCAGGTCAAGCAGCGCAAAGCATTTTTTCTGCGCGAGCCGCATCGGCAGATGCCATTCCCACCGGCCGCTTGTCTGGGGGTCAAAGCTGCGCAGCGCGGTCTGATAGGGCTCCCCCGCGATGAAAGCCAGAAATTCCCGCTTTCTTTCCTTGCGGGGCTTCGGGTTGTCATGATGGAACAGATTCAGGCGCATATTGTCTAAAAGCAGGGAACCGACGCGGTGCTGGATGAATCTTGCCGTCACGTCATCGTCGCCCGGAAACTGAGATTCTTCACACGCCTTCAGGTGCTCGATCAGCGATTGCGCCATCTGCGGAAAATCGCGGCTGTATCGCTTGGTGATGCCCTGCTCGTTGGTGCGGTAGTAATACATCACGTAGGGCAGCCAGGCAATTTTTTCTGCGTGGAAGTAGGCCTGGGTGTTGAACACGCTGTCCTGCGCTTTCTTTTGTTTGACGGGGAACAGCAGCTCGTTCTGCACCAGAAATTCCCGGCGGTAGACGGCCGCCCACGCCGCATGGTAAAACGCCAGCGGCGACAGGCCGAGCGCCTGGCCGAGCGTCGGATCGAGGCACAGGCATGAAACGCTCAATGCGCGCCCCGCTTCCGGCGGCAGCTCCGTCACATCGGTGAGCGTGCAGGGCTGTTCGGGCTGTTTTTGGCCGACGAATTTCAGCCGGTCGTGGATGACGATGTCGTATGCCGCTTCGTTATAACGGGGGCAAAAACGCAGAAAGGTTTCGACGCAGTGATCAGACAGCAGATCGTCGCCGTCGGCAAACAGGATCCATTTGCCCTGCGCCTCGGCGATGGTGCGGTTGCGCACGGTGCTCAGCCAACTGTTGTGATCCAGACGAATGTAGCGCACGCGCTCATCTTTTTCGGCGTATTCCCGGCAGATCTCGCCGGAATTGTCGGTGGAGCAGTCGTCGATGAGCAGCAGCTCCGTTTCATCGGTGAGCTGGCGCATCACGCCCTCGATGTGTTCGCGCAGAAATGGTTCGCCGACGTTGTAAACGGCGGTCCCGATGGTCAGTTGAACGGACATTTGTCAGACTCTCCCATGTCACTCCGGAATTCCAAAAATGAAAACAGGCGTAATTTAACTATTCATTATAGCCACCGACGCGGAAAATTCAAGAAGAATCTGCAATTCTCCGATATCTGTAAATTCCCGACGGCTCCTGTACGGCGGCGCGAGCAAAACGGAGCGCTCACCGGTACTGATAGCAGCGCACGTAATCCACCAGCATTTCGGCGGGCAGATGGCTGCTGTTCATCACGTTTTCGTCCACCCCGATCGAAATGATCAGATAGAGCGGAACACGGCAAACGCCGCCGAAATCCGTGCGCGCCGTTTCCACGCCGTTGATATAAAAAACGTATTCGTTTTCGTTCCACTCCACGCCGTAGGTGTTGAATTGGTTGTACGGGTCGTTTGCGTAAAACGAGCCCTGATTTTCCCAGCGGTGCGCCTCCTCGTAGGAATCGACGTGGATGGTGTGGAACACGGAGCCGAAATACGGGCTCTTTTCGTCGAATTTTGTCCTTGTTTCAAACACGTCGACCTCCGCGCCGGTCACGCCGCCGTCCGTGTCGTCCGCCCACATGCCGTCGCTCAGCAGCCAGAAGGCGGGGTTCAGCCCGGCACCCTTCGGCAGGATGCAACGGATCTCAAAATAGCCGTAAAGCTGCTCATAACCCGCGTGGTCGCCGGAATAGTTTTTGTTGGGGTTCGTTTCCATGCCGTAGGAATAGTAGCCCGCGCCGGCGGGGCCGTTTTCTTTATATTCCACCGTCAGCTTCAGGCAGCCGTCGTCGGTGAAGCCGACCTGTTCGCGGTTCCACCAGGCCACGTCGCGGCGCTGCGTGTCGGTCGCGCCATAGACGTAATGCCCCTGCCAGACTGTCGTGTCGAACCCATGGTCGAATTCATCCGACCAGACGAGCGAAAAGCGGCTCATGTCGATGCTGTCTTTGTAGGGCGTCACCGGGGTGTCGAACAGGAACGCGCCGAGGAGCTGAAAAAACGCGGTGATGAGCGCGGCGAGTTTCCTGAAATGAAAAATATTTCTGAATATTTGCCTGATGACTTGAAAAACGCCCGAAAAAGCGGTAAGCTGTCGTTTAGCAAACGTGACGGCGAAAAAACGCATGGGTCAGGCCTCCTTTATGTTAATTTGATGATAAATCAAAAAAGGAGAACTGTCAACCACCGATGCAGCAAGGGAGAGGATCATATGGAACCGTTGTGCCTGGGCGTCAGCAAACAAATCATCACCCCCGCGGTCGGCTGCCATCTTTACGGCTACCGCCCCGACGTCATTTCCGAAAAGGTCGAAGACGATCTGACCGCGACCTGCTTTTCTTTCACGCAGGGGGCGCGGCAGGCGCTGATGATCTCCGTCACCCTCGGCTCCGTCGCCAACGCGCTTTATGATGAGATCGCCGCAAAAATCGAACGGGCTTTTTCCATTCCGAAAGAAAACTGCATCCTCTGCGCCACGCATACCCATTCCGGACCGAACACCTGCGGCGAGGTCGGCTGGGGCGATATCGATCATGATTATGTTGACGAAATTCTGGTTCCTCAGCTCATGAAGGGCGTGGATGAGGCGATCCGAAACCGTCAGCCCGTCACCGTCGGTTACGCCGTCGGCATCAGCTTCGTCGGCGTGAACCGCCGCGAGCTCACGCCGGAGAACGTCATCGTGTTCGGCCAGAACCCGCACGCGTGCTTTGATCCGCGCATGACGGTCGTTTCATTCAAAAATGAGGCGGGGCAGGTCGTCGCCAACCTGATCCATTACGCCTGTCACGGCACGGCGGCCGGGTGCAACCGCGAAATATCGCGCGACTGGTCGGGTGTGATGACCGATGAGCTTGAGCGCGTCAGCGGCGCGGTCACGGCCTTTTTCAACGGCCCCGAGGGCGATATCGGCCCGCGGCTCAACAACGGCGGCACGGCGGGCGACGGCATCCGGCATATTTATGAAATCGGCTGGGTGGGCGCGCGCGACGCGGTGCGCATTTTTCAGACGATCCACGATTACCGCCCGCTCGACCTTGTCTGCGGCGGCGGTGATCTTTCGGTCGGCATGAAGGCGCGCATCCCGCAGGAGGAAGCGCAGGCGATTTTTGACCGGTTCGCCGCCGATTCGATCAATTCCGAGCTGGCGCAGCGCCATTACGCGCAGCTCGTGCTGAACGCTTATGCAAACGGCAAGCCGGAAATCACGGGCACGCCGTTCCACCAATCGGTCGTCGCGCTGGGCAATCTTGTGTTCGTGTCGTTCCCGTTTGAGCTGTTTTCGCTCATCGGTCTGCGCATCGATGATTGCTTTGCCGATAAGCGCGTGCTGTCATTGTCCAACGCCAACGGCTCCATGGGCTATTTCATCACGGAAGAGGCCAAGTGCCGCGGCGGCTATGAAGTCGATATGTATCAGTACAGCGGTCACGACCAGCCCTATGCCGACAACGCGGACTTTGAAGTGATGAAAAAAACCGTGAACCATATCCGGGAGATTCTGAAAAAAGGGGAGTAAGCGATGTATCGCATCGGAGCAGAAGAACTTGCGGAACTGAAAAAAGTGATCGAGGCGGGCGACCTGTTCAAAATCAACGGCGGCCTGCAGGAATCCCGCCGGGTCGAGGATAAGATGAAAAAGCTCTTCGGCGCGGCTTACAGCATTTTCATGACCAGCGGCCATGCCGCGCTGACCTCGGCGCTCGTCGCGCTGGGCGTCGGCCCCGGCGATGAAGTGATCGTTCCGGCTTATACTTATATCGCCACGGCCATGGCGGTCGTCGCCGCGGGTGCGATCCCCGTGCTGGCGGAGGTCGACGACTCGCTCACCATCGACCCGCAGGACGTTTCAAAAAAGATCACGCCCCATACCAAAGCCGTCATCCCCGTTCATATTCAGGGCTTTCCCTGCGATATGAAAAGCATGATGGCGCTGGCCGAGCGCCACGGGCTGTTTGTGCTGGAGGACGCCTGTCAGGCGGACGGCGGCAGCTATCAGGGGCGCCGCCTCGGCACGATCGGTCATGCGGGCGCGCTGAGCGTCAACTTTTTCAAGATCCTCACCTGCGGCGAGGGCGGCGCGCTGCTCACCAACGACAAGCGGGTGTTTGAGCGCGCGCTCATTTATCACGATAGCAGCGCCATCGCCTATTTCGGCGATCAGATGAGCGACTTTGAAACCGAGGAATTCTGCGGCAGCGAATACCGCTCCAACGAGCTGTGCGCCGCCGTGATGAACGTTCAGCTTGACCGGCTCGACGGCATCCTGGCCGACCTGCGCGCCAACAAAGCCTATATGATGCAGCAGCTTGCCGATGCGTGCCGCTTCCTTCCCTCGAACGATCCGGCCGGCGACTGCGGCACGACGCTGGCTTTGCAGTTCGACAGTGAAGAAGCCGCCCGCCGGTTCGCTGCGGCCGAGGGCGTGGGCGGCGTTCTGCCCATCGACACGGGCAAGCATATTTATAAGTACTGGACGCCGATCATGAAAAAGCGCGGCGCGCTGCATCCGCTGATGGATCCGTTCCGCATGGAAGCAAACCGCGGTATCATCTCCGATTACCGCGAGGATATGTGCCCGCAAACGCTTGAGCGGCTGGCGAAGACCGTCTATCTCTGGGTTGATCCCAACGACGACCGCGCCGCACTGGACCGTAAAATTGCGTTATACAAAAACGCATTAAAATAAGGAGAGATCATCATGAAAAAAGCATTGGCAATCGTTATGGCAGCTATCGCCGTCGTCGGCTTTGCGGCCTGCGGCAAGACCGAACCGCCTGCGGCGGATGCGACAACGGCCGACGCCGCCGTGATCGAAACCACCGCAGCTGAAACGACTGCGGCGGATGAGACCACCGCCGTCGAAGAAACCACGGCGAACGAAACCACCGCCTCCGAGAATCAGGACGCGCAGCGTCGGCTGATCATCAACAGCGAACCCTTCGTGGTCACCGCGAAGGACGGCTTCGACAACGCCGGCGTGACCGCGCTGGTCTGTGACGCTTCCGCCACCTATTCGTTCAAGGCTTCGAACGCGGATACGACGTGGAAGGTGTTCGTGCTCGATGAGGAATTCACCGACGGCGCAAGATATCTTGCTCAGGCGCAGGCTCCCGTTCTGGAAGGGGACGGCACGCTCACGATCGACGAAGGCAAGTTCATTTACGTCCTGTGCAGCGAAAGCGCCTTCTCGGCCGACGCTCCCACCGACGCGACGCTGACCATCAATTACGCGGAATAATACGGTTTGACCTAAGGAAACACTGAATAAATCACAAGCGCACGAGGGAGCGGATCTTTTTCCGTCATATTGCACCAAAAATCCTTGTTTTGCGTCAGCAAAGCGGCGGCTTTTTTGCACAATCTGACGAAAAAATCTCTCGCTCCCTCGCACACTCTGATTGAATCAGCGTTTCCCTAAAGCTCCTTCACCCTCGGTGCGGGAGCTTTTTTGTTTCATGGTCGTGGTAAATGCATGGCAGTTGCAAAAAAATTAATTTTTACGGTGTTCTTTTATCGAAATCTGTGTTATAATGGCAAAAACGATCCGGCAAGCGCCGGAACCGTCTATACCAATCGCTATCAATGTGGAGGTTATTATGGAAAAAATCATTGCTTTATCCGGCAGGATCGACTCAACGAACGCGGCGCAGGTCGAGGCCGACATCCAGCAGCAGCTCAGCGGCTTCAGCGGCGACGTGGTGCTTGACGCGGCCGATCTTGCCTATATTTCAAGCGCCGGTCTGCGCGTGATCCTCCGGCTCAAAAAGGCCAATCCTTCCACCAAACTCGTCAACTGCAGCTCTGAAGTCTATGAGATCTTCGACATGACGGGCTTTACCGAAATGATGAGCATCGCCAAGGCATACCGCAAGCTGTCCATTGAAGGGTGCGAGGTCATCGGCGAGGGCGCGAACGGCATCGTTTACCGCACCGATCCCGACACCATCGTCAAGGTCTATAAAAACCCCGATTCGCTTGAAGAAATCCACAACGAGCGGGAGCTGGCGCGCAAAGCGTTCGTCATGGGCATCCCCACGGCCATTCCCTACGACGTGGTGCAGGTGGGCGACCTGTACGGTTCCGTGTTCGAGCTGCTCAACGCCAAATCCTTCGCCAAGCTCATCCGGGCGGGCGAACCGGTCGAGGAGCTGGCCAGACAGAGCGTCGAGATCCTCAAGACCATCCACGGCACCCATCTCAAGCCCGGCGAGCTGCCCGACAAAAAGAAGGAATCCATGAAATGGGTCAGCTTCACCAAAGAACAGCTCCCCGCCGAGATCGGCGAAAAGCTGGAACGGCTGTTTAACGAAATTCCCGAAACCGATACCATGCTGCACGGCGACTATCACATCAAAAACATCATGCGGCAAAACGGCGAAAACCTGCTCATCGACATGGACACGCTTTCCATGGGTCACCCGGTGTATGAATTCGCGGCGATCTATGCGGCCTACGTCGGCTTCTGCTGCTCCGACCCGAACAACGCCGCCAAGTTCTTTGATATCACGCTCGACCAGTGCCGCGACATGTGGCGCTACACGCTCAAATACTACTTTGACGGCGAAAGCGAAGAATACGTGGCCGACGTCGTCAAAAAAGCGGAGATCATCTGCTACACGAGACTGCTCCGCTGGTTTTCCACGAAACGAAGCAAAGAGGACGCCGACGCGCAGCGCGCCATCGCGTTTTGCAAGGATTATCTCATCAAAACGATCCCGACCGTCGATTCTCTTTCTTTCTGATCCGCAAACAGTTAAGAGCTGCGGCAGACGCCCGTCTGCCGCAGCTCCTTTCGTTTGTGCTGATTCTGTTGCGGTCAATCCGCGTATTTTACATGACGGCCGAAGAGCTGCACGAAGAACACGCCCAGATTCATGCCGAGCTTCTGGAACGCGCCCTTGAAGCGGATCTCGTTGAGCATCTTTTTGGCGGCGGAATCCTTCGCCAGCTCGCTCACGCCGTCCGCGTTCACAAAGTCGAACCAGTGCACCACGCGCGTCTGATAGGTCGAGGGGTCTTTTTCGTCGATCTCCACGATGCGGTAGCCGTACTGCGTGGAAAACGCGTCGCCGTTGTAGCGGGACGACAGGGAGTTGACGATGTCGATGCCCTTGTATTTCACGCCGAAGGCGTTGGTGTGGTCGTGGCCGGTGAAAATGCCGAGCACGTCGCCGCGTTCGACCAGAGCGTCGAACTGGCCGTGGTTGTAGTAGCCGCAGCAGGGCGTTTCGTGCAGACAGCCGTAGTTGGTCATGGCGGGGTTGAAGCGGTAGTATTCGTCGGTGTTGTACATGTGCTTATAGGAATAAGGCACGCGCACACTGACTTTTTCGAGCGCCTCATAGATTTCCGGCACGATGATGTGCTGGAACGCGACGGAGGGCACTTTTTTGCCGCAGAACAATTCACTTTCCACAGACTTCATTTTATACCACAGCACCTGATCCTCCGCGACGTTGGCGTAATGCCCTTCGTCGTCGTAATCGCCGGAATCGAATACCCACACGTTGAAAGCGGGCACGATGCCCCTCGTGCCGTAAACGGGCAGCAGGTAGGTGCCGCAGCCGGTCAGCAGCGCGCCGTCATCCACGGAATAGGAGCAGGGGAACGTGTTGTAGATGGCCATGAGCTCCTCGCGGGTGTAGTAGTCGGGGTTTTCGGAATCATGGTTGCCGAAGGTGGCCGCCACGGGGATATTGCGGTCGTTGAAAACGCTCATGAGCTTTTGGCTCAGGTCTTTGATCTCTTCCTTGGTGTCTTCGGAAACGTTGTCGCCGCCGATGACGACCAGATCGGGCTGTTCCTTGTCGCACGCCATGCCCAGCAGGCGCAGGGTGTTTTCCGCGTTGTCGTTGGACAAATGCGTGTCGGTCACGTGCATGATGCGGAACTTGCCGTCTGTGCCGAAGCGAAGCGGCTTTTTGATGTCAACGGCGTAAGCCGGTGCGGACACGCTCAGCGCGAGCAGCACGACGGTCAGAAACAGACAAAAGGCTTTGGTCAGGTTTTTCATGTGGATCGATCCTTTCTTACAGTAAATCTTTGTATTGATAGCATCTGACGTAGTCAACCACGAACTCGGCCGGCCAATTGGCTTTTGGGGTCAGCCCGATCTTGCCGGTGCCGTGCCGGTCCGCGTCGGCCACGCCGTCTTTCCCCGCGACCTCGCAGGAAAGAAGCAGATATTCCGGGTTGTCGGAAACGCCGCCGGTGCTGATCCGGCCGCACTCGTGACCGTTGAGGTAAAAGATATATTCCTCCGGGCTCCACTCCAGCCCATAGGTGTTGAACTCGTGATACGGGTCGCCCTTCACGAACACCTTGCCGATGCTGTCGCCCTTTTCATCCGCGCCGTAGCCGTCGTAGTGGATGCCGCCGATGACGCAGTCGTCGCCCCACCAGTGGTCTTTGTAATACATGGATTCAAAAATATCCACTTCCGTGCCGTCGTCGCCGAAGCCGTCCACGTGTTCCACCTGGCCGTTCATCATCCAGAACGCTGACCACATGCCCCGGGCGGCGGGCAGCTTGCAGCGCACCTCAAAGTAGCCGTAGCACTGTTCGTATTTGCCGTTTGTGGTGATCACGCCGGTGTAGTAGCCGGGCTTGTAATCCTTGACCCAGTCGTAGCTTCCGTAACGGTATTCCAGCGGTTCGTCAAAGTATTGCGTGGAAATCACCAGGCTGCCGTCGCGCACCGACACCATGTCCTCGTGCCAGTAGCCGCCCTTGCGCATGGTCTCCCACCAGGTGTAGCCCCACTTTGTCGTGTCGAGCTTGTCGCCGTCGAATTCGTCGTTCCACACCAGCTCGAACTGGCTCATGTCCACCGTTTTGTCACCCGGCAGCTTGCCGAGCGTGAGCTTTTGCGGCAGGGTGGGGGAAAGCAGGGTCAGCAGCGCGATGATCAGGGATAGGATCCGGTTCATGTGCGGTCACTCCTTTTTGACTCTGTCAAGTAACAGTATAACACCAATTCTGCTGATTGCAACAAAAAACAGAAAGCGTGTGGTTTTATCTCGGGAAAAACAGCATCGTTTCACGTTTTGGCGTTTGATTCAGCGAAATTCCTTGTTTTTTTTATAAAAGTATTGCCACATCTTTGAAAATTTGATATAATTATCGAACATCAAATTGCAAACGGCTTCAGACCGTTTGACTTCTGGAGATGATAGTTTCATGGAAATGCAGCAGATCATCGTAATCCTGACTGCGGTCGCTTCTGTCATGGCGCTGTTGTTCGCGCTGTTCAAGGCAAAAGGCGTTCTCAAATTTGACGAGGGCACCGAGGCGATGAAAAAAATCTCGCTGTCGGTCCGCAAGGGCGCGAACGCCTACCTCAAACGGCAGTACCGGATCGTGATCGTGTTCTTTGCCGTCGTGTTTGTGGTGCTGGGCGTCATGGCTGTTTTTAAGCTGCTCACGCCGTTCGTGCCGTTTGCGTTTCTGACCGGCGGCTTCTTTTCCGGTCTGTCCGGCTTTGTCGGCATGAAGATCGCCACGGCCTCCAACGCGCGCACCGCGAACGCCTGCCGCAAGAGTCTCAACGGCGGCCTGCGCGTGGCTTTCTCGGCCGGTTCGGTCATGGGCTTCACGGTCGTCGGCCTGGGTCTTCTTGATATCACCATTTGGTTCTTCCTGCTCAAATTCGTGTTCAAGCTGCCCGATGAAGAGGTCACCAGCGCCATGCTGACCTTCGGCATGGGCGCTTCCTCCATGGCGCTGTTCGCCCGCGTGGGCGGCGGCATTTTCACCAAGGCTGCCGACGTCGGCGCCGACCTTGTGGGCAAGGTCGAGGCCGGTATCCCCGAAGACGATCCCCGCAACCCCGCCACCATCGCCGACAATGTGGGCGACAACGTGGGCGACGTGGCCGGTATGGGCGCCGATCTGTATGAAAGCTACGTCGGCTCCGTCATTTCCTCCTGCGCGCTGGGCATTTCCGCTTTCAAAAGCTTCGGCGCCATGGCGCTGCCGCTGTGCATCGCCGCGGTGGGGGTGCTCTGCTCCATCATCGGCACCTTTGTCGTTCGCACCAAAGAGGGTGCGAACCAGAAGCAGCTCCTGCGGGCGCTCTCAAAGGGCACGAACCTTTCCGCCATCCTCATCGCCGTCATTTCTCTGCCGCTTGTCTGGTTCATTCTCGGCAAAGAAAACTGGCACATTTATTTCTCGATCCTGTCCGGTCTGATCTCCGGCGTTCTCATCGGCCAATCGACCGAGTATTTCACCTCTGACAGTTATTCGCCCACCAGAAAGCTGGCCAAATCCAGTGAGACCGGCACGGCCACCATCATGATCAGCGGCCTGTCCGTCGGCATGCTGTCAACGCTGCTGCCCATCCTGATCGTTTCCGTCTGCGTCATGATCGCCTATTTCGTTTCCGGCGGCGGCTCATCCGCCTCGATGGGGCTTTACGGCATCGCGCTCGCGGCGGTGGGCATGCTTTCCACGCTGGGCATCACGCTGGCGACCGACGCTTACGGCCCTGTGGCCGATAACGCGGGCGGCATTGCCGAAATGGCCGGGCTTGAAAAAGAAGTGCGCGAACGCACCGACGCGCTCGATTCCCTGGGCAACACCACGGCGGCGACCGGCAAGGGCTTTGCCATCGGCTCCGCGGCGCTGACCGCGCTGGCCCTTATGGCGTCCTACATCAACAAAGTGAGCACGATCGAAGGCGGCTCCGCCAAGATCGCCAACCTTGCCGTCAATAATCCCACCGTTCTCATCGGTCTGTTCATCGGCGCCTGCCTGCCGTTCGTGTTTGCGGCGCTGACCATGAATTCCGTCGGCCGCGCGGCGCAGAGCGTTGTGATCGAAGTGCGCCGTCAGTTCAAGGAGATCAAAGGCATCATGACGGGTCAGGCCGATCCCGATTATGCCAAGTGCGTCGATCTCTGCACGAGATCGAGCCTGCGTGAAATGATCCTGCCGACGGTCGTTGCGGTCATCGTGCCCATCGCGGTCGGTCTGGTGCTCGGCTGCACCGGCGTGGTCGGCATGCTTGCCGGCGCCACGGCCAGCGGCTTCCTCATGGCCGTTTTCATGTCCAATGCCGGCGGCGCGTGGGACAACGCCAAGAAATACATCGAAGGCGGCAACTTCGGCGGCAAAGGCTCCGAAAGCCATAAGGCAGCCGTTGTGGGCGACACCGTGGGCGATCCGTTCAAGGACACCTCCGGCCCCGCCATCAACATCCTCATCAAGCTGCTTTCCATGGTCTCCATCGTCTTCGCGGCGCTGGTCGTCAAATTCTCGATTTTCTGATTTCAAACATAATAACAAGGGCGCTCACAGAAAGCTCTATGCTTCTGTGAGCGCCTTGTTTCTTTTGCGGTGAATCAGGAGAGCGCCTTGATGATTTGCGCGCAGTAATAGTTTTTGGGGTGGCGTTTGGCGAGGGTGAGGGCTTCGTCAAAAAGTTTTTCCGCCTGTTCCGGCTGACCGTTGTCGGCGTAAAGAATCGCGAGGTTGTTGCAGGTGTTCGCCACGTCCGGTTCATAGGCGGCTTTGTTTTTCTCGGC
>CAMJHI010000023.1 GCA_946405475.1 uncultured Clostridia bacterium | reverse complement strand
AGCTTTCATTAGAATAAAAACTTGAGCGTTTACATTTTTCAATGCAACGCATTTGCAGTTCGATAATACAATGATTTTACAGATTTGTCAACAAAGCGCGCTGCGAAGAGTGCGAATGCAAGTGTGATGACTACCGAAGCGCGACAAAAAGGAACAAGCCTGCGAACACTTGAAAGTGCGCGCAGGCTTTGTTATTGATTATTGTTTACATTTCCACAAACCGATGCTCGATGTTCATGCTGCCGTCGGAGTGAACGGTGAGCACGGTGCCGCCGTTCATGCCCTCTTCATAATAGCCGCCGGGGCCGGTGTGCAGCGCATAGGTCAGGCGAACGCCCTGATAAAGAATCGACGAGCAGTTGTTGTGATCGTGCCCGCAGATGACGTTTTTCGTGCCGAGCTCTTTGAGCAGGCCGAACATCGGGCAGCCCGCCGGGCCGCAGCAGACGTCTTCATGGTTCCAGCCAAAGGAGGTGGCGGCGTATTCGCCGGTGAAACGCTGCTGTTCGCTGTCGTAGGCTTCGTCGTAGGCGGTTTTGAATTCGGGCAGCGGAATGTGGAACAGGGCGGAGCTTTCCACGGTTCTGCCTTCCGTTCGGGTCACGCCCTCGAGCACCCAGCGCGTCCACGCAAGCTGCTCATCGTGGAAGTATACCGGCTCGTCGCTGCTGTTGCCGTGGGTGTCCAGCATCAGCATGGTGTGGATGGGTCGGCCGTTTTCGGTGATGCTGATCACGTAGTTGCCGTAGCCCATGCCCTTGGGGCCGAAGCGGAACAGGCAGTTTTTCGCCGACCACAGCTTGTGGGCGCACCAGAATTCGCTCACGCAGCAGGAGCCGTCGTGGTTGCCCATGATGGGCGCCCACGGAATGCCGAAGGCGTCAAGCTCTTTGACGAACTGCAGGTAGCCGCTGGTGCTGTAGCCGTTGTCGCCCGTGACGGTGATGAGGTCGGGCTTCGTCTGCTCCACAAGAGCGTTGACGGTTTTGGTGACCAGCTTGCCGTATTCGCCCTGCGCCTCCCATTTTTCCAACTGGATATCGGTGAGGTTGAGGATGACGAAATCGCGGTCCGGGTCTTTTTTTACTTCCACGGCGTAATCGGCCGCGTAGGTCTGATCGGGCGACCAGTTTTCAAAAAAGCTGTCCTCGCCGCGGAACAGGCTCGCCCAGATGGGCGAAAGGATCTGGCCGAGCGATAAAAGCAGCACGATAACGGTTTTGATGTATGCCATAGTGAAACCTCTTCAATTCAATTAGGAATTAGGAATTAAGAATTAGGAATTATTGCTTATTTCAACGCTTCTGAAGAATTTCTGATTCATCATTCACCGAACCTTTTTCAATTAGAAATCAGGAATGAAGAATGATTGATAATCTTGATGTTGAGTTTGATTTGATGTTGCGATAGAAGTCATGGATCAGATAACGTTCTCTTCTGACATAATTCCTAATTCATCATTCATTCAGACGTGTGTTTATCTTGTTTTTGTGATAGAAGTCAGAAGCTTGATGATCTCATCACAATCCGCGTAAACGCTTTCAAAAGCTGATTGGTCGATGTACTCGCTTTCGTGTAACAGCTCAAGCCAGTACGCCGTTTCGTCCGCTTCTTTCAACGCAACAAACAATTTGGTGTAAAAATCCGGCTTGCTCTGTCCGCGCTGTGCTTCACGCACATTTGCGCCGATACTCGTGCCGCTTCGCAAGATTTGTTTTGACAAAACATATTCATGCTTTTCATTACACAAATACTTGTAAAGCTTTATGATTCTCAGCGCAAACGCTTTGCTTTTATCTTTGATGACGTTTTCTTCTGCCATAATTCCTAATTCATCATTCACAATTCATCATTCACTGAAATTTGATCGTGAGGATCTTCTTGCCCGTGATCTCAAAGTCCACGAAGCCGTCGGCGTTGACGGTCAGGTCTTTTTCGTCCTTTTCTTCCAGCGTGACCAGCTTGGCCGAAGACCAGCGCTTGTCGGAATAGGCGGGCAGCTCAAATTCGGCCTGCTGGCGCTCCAGCGGAGACTGCGGCGCGGCGGGCGCAAGGCCGCCGTTGAGGCGGATGGCGTTTTTCACCGTGTTGTCGGACGGGTTGAACAGCCGCACGACCCAGCCTTCGCCGTCTTCACTGCGCTTGACGGCGGACACGTTGAGGTTTTCGTCCTTCAGTTCAAGGAAGGAATGCGTCAGCGGCGTTTTGCCGTGGGCGGTGGGGGCGAGCTGCGCGGCGGTGAGGTAGAGGTTGAAGCGCTCGCTTTCCTGCCAAATGTTGGCTTCTTCCCAGTTGCCCTTGTGCGGCATGAACGCATAGCGGAACGTGTTCGTGCCGATGCACTGCGAGCCCTTGTCCCAATCGCTGTAATCCTGCATGTCGGAGGTAACGCAGATGCGCAGCGGATAGGAGCGAAGGAGCGTAATATACATCGTTCTGCGCTCGTCGTCGCCCGCTTCAAACGCCTTGATGCCGGTGTTGAACAGCGCCGAGCCAACTTTGCCGTCGGTGAGGTCGACAAAGGAATTCATCGGGTTTTCGGTCATGGGGATCTCATCGTAAAGCGAGTAATCCGGCTTTTCGATCGGGCGGGCGATCACGTCGAACTGGCTCTGCGCCCAGGAATAGTCGGCCTTCAGGTCGGTCGGGAACGCCACGCGCAGGTAATGATCCTCACAGCGGTTGTTCATGGTGGTTTCAATTTCGACCAGACGCGATCCCTTGCGCAGGGTGATGACGGAATCAATGTCGACCGGCAGGTGGTGCTCGCTGCGGGAGCGTTCGTCGGCGCTGCGCTTTTCGGGCAGCAGCCAGCGGTAGCTGACCTTGAACGCCGTTTCAAATTCGCCCTGACGCAGCAGCGTGATGGTGGGACGCTCGCTCAGGGTGGTGAAGGTTTCGTCAAACTCGGGCGGAATGTGGTTCCACGGGTCGCCGATCTCGCCGCTGTCTTTGAAATAGCCCAGCGACGTGTACTGGCGGTCGTTTTCCTTATCCAGAACGTCGAACGTGCCGTTGTCGTTGATCGTCACGCGCAAAAATTCGTTTTCCATCACGCGGTCGGAACGCAGCATGGTCACGGGCGTGGTGTCGCGCACGCTGTAGATCGGCTCGAGTTTGAGCGTGCGGTAGCCCATGGCCGGAATATCTTTGACCGTGAGCGCGATGTAGAACTGCCGCGTGTGCAGCACGTTGGCCACGTCGTTGGGGTTCTGGATGATCTGGCGGTTGTGGTTGTCGGTGGTGATGATCTGGAACTTGTAATCGTTGCCGTCCTCGTCGGTGATGCGGAACGAATCGTGCTTGCCCACCTTCCACTCAAACGGGATTTCCACGCGCAGGTTGATCGTTTCGGTGCGCTTGAACGGCGCGGGGTTGAACACCACGATGGCGGCGCTGTCGCGGCTGAAGCCCTTGAGGTCGATGTCGCCGGCGATATCCATGAACGCGCGCTCGAACACGCACTTGGAAATTTCGGCGGATTGACGGAAGCGGGCGACCACGTCGTCCGACACGATGTCGCGTCCGCAGGCGCCGATGCTGTCGTGCCCGTGGTTTTGCAGCAGATAGTTATAGGACAAATCAAGGAAGCCCTGCGGGTAGCTCGCGCCCTCCATCGAGGCGAACACCGCCATCGGCTCGGCGTAGTTGATCAGGCGGCGCTCGGTGTCGAAATTGGCCTGCTTGATGTAGGTGCGGGCGGACAAAATCCAGCCGCACATGGAGCTGACGGAGCCCTTGGTGTAGGGGCAGCGCATTTCGCCCTTGAGCACGGGCGCGTCGGCGGGGAAGGAATCGATGACGCCCTGCTCCATCTCTTTGAGGGTGGAATGGAACACGCAGGCGTTGGGCAGCGCCGCGTCAAGGTCCTGGATGAGCTGCACCTCGCGCGCGTCGGGGCAGGAGGAATCGTGCCCGTCGCTCCAGAAGCGGTGGGGCGTGGACCAGTCGTTGTCCTGTTCCTTCATCGCCTGCTCGGCGCGGGGCTGAATGTTTTCGGTGTGATACTCATAGAACGGGTGCGTGTACTGATAGTCAAGCTGCCAGTCGCGGTCGATGAGCTTGAAAATGCCGTTGTTGTCGTTCCAGAGCATGTCGCGGTTGTTTTCGTTTGACTGATTGTAATAGACCGGGCGCTGCACGACGTACCAGATGTTGTAGCGCGGGCGCTTGCCCAGGCGGGAGGCGTAGATGCGCGTGCCGTCGGGGCTTTCCCAGTAGAATTCGGATTTCGGGGCAACGTATTCGTTGATGCCGCGGTAAAAGGAGGCAAAATGAATGTCGAACCCCGCGTAGATCTGTGGCAGCTGCGAGATCTGGCCCCAGCCGAACGGCGAGTAGCCGGTTTTGCTCACGCCGCCCATCTCGCGCGCGATCTTGTGACCGAGCAGCAGGTTACGGATGAGGGCTTCACTGCCCACGGTGTATTCATCGGGCAGCGAGAACCACGGACCGATGCCGATGCGGCCTTCGGAGACGTATTTTTTGAACTTCTCTTTCTTTTCGGGATAGACCTCCAGATAATCCTGCACGGGCATGGTCTGGGAGTCGAGGTGGAAATGGCGGTAACCCGGCACCTTGTCGAGAATGTCCATGAGCATATCGAGCATGTAGCCGAGCATGTACTGCGTGCGCCGCGCGGAAAAGCGCCACTCACGGTCCCAGTGGGTGTTGGAAATAAAATGACATTGGATCTTATCTTTTTCGTCCATGGTTGCTCTCCTTTATCCTTTGATAATACGCATAATTTCTTCAAAATTCCGGCAGTAATGCGTGCAGACCGCCTTGGTGCCGCTGGATTCGATGTTGCCGCCCGCAATGCCCACGGTGGCGTAGCCCGCCAGACGCACCGAGCAAACGCCCGCGCCGCTGTCTTCAATGCCGATGACGCGGCTGCGTTCGGCAAACGCCTGACCCAGACCGACGATCGAGGTTTCGGAATAGAGCCACGGGTGGGGCTTGGGCGAAAGCTCGCCCAGCGTGCCCACGCTGCCCTTGCGCAGCGGGAACCCGGCGGAAATGATCGCGTCGTAAAAATCCTTGGGGTCGCCCATGCCCAGCGTGCGGAACGCGGACAGGATCTCCGGCCACGCCTTTTCATAAAGCCCGGAGGTGACCAGACCGATCTTCACGCCCATGCTTTTCAGCTCCAGCAAAAAGTCCTTCACGCCCACCGTCGGGGTGAAGGCGCCCTCTTTGCCGCGCCCGGCCATGATCTCTTCCATTTCGCGGTGCGTGTGCTCAAAATAATAGCCGCGCGCCTTTTCCAGCGAAGCGCCGGGGCAGTATTTGTCGATGCAGTACTGCAGATGCTCCGACACGCTGTGGCCGGACACGAACGGCAAGTCGGCCTCCTCCAGCTCAAATTTCGGGTTGCCGAGCATGCTCGCCGTGCTCATCTGAATGATCCAGATCCAGAAATCCTCACTGCGCACGGTGGTGCCGTCCAGATCCATCAGCACGGCGCTGAGCGGGTATTCGGTTCTGACCGGCGCGACGGGGTAATAGACCGGGTAGGCGATGGCGGATTTGACGCAGGCGAGCGTGTGCGTGCCGAACGACACGAATTCCACCTTGCCGTCGCCGGTGGCGACCACAAATTCCACGCCGTTCTGGCCCGCGATGAAGCGGCCGTCCTCGGTCTGCGTCAGCAGGTGGAAGCCGCTGTCCGCGCCGACCGGCCCCAGGTCGGGAATGAGAAGCGTTTTGTCAAGAAGCATAAGCATTCGTTCCTTTCAAAAATCCATGCAAAAGCATTCAGGTTATTTTATCATGTTTTTATCGTCAAGTAAACGAAAAATCCAAAACTTTTGGCGGTTTTCCGCCAACAAAAAAACCGCGCCCTTCAGGGCGCGGCGGTTCGGGTTCAGCTTTGTTCGATCCGGAGCTTCACGACCGAATACGGCGGCAGGGTGACAACGGGCGGCAGGAGCCCTTCATAACTCAGCGCAAAATCCCGCGTTTCATCCAGCACGAAGAGCTGCGCCGGCGCCTGTGACACAAGCGGGCTGTCAAGCGCGACGTTTTCGGCGGTTTCGGCCAGATTGGCCAGACAGAACAGCGTCGTTTGACCGTCGCCCGCGGCGCAGGTGTAAATATTCTCGGCGTCGGTGGTGTTCAGCCACGTGCCCAGGTCGTACAGTTCGCCGAAGGCTTTGAGCGCGTGCCACGCCTTGGTCGGTTTGAGCGAGGGCACCTCAAACAGCGCGCCGTAGGCGCACCAGAGCTGCGCGTCGTAATACATGGCGGCGTCGATCCTGCACCGCTGCATTTTGAACATCGCCGCCGCGCAGTGGGACGCGCCCTTTTCGCTGCGGTAGTTGATATAATTTTCGGTGCGGCGGTCCTCACCGAAGCTTTCGTGGATGTTGCAGTTCCATTCGGTGTCGAACCGCAGCGCGTTTTCAAAGCCGTATGCGGTCAGCGTTTTGTCCACAAAGTCGCTTTCGATTTTGACCTTGTCAACATATTGCTTGCCGAGGTAGCCGTGCCACGAAAAAAAGTCGAGCGGCGCGCCGTGGACTTTGATATAGTCCAGAAAGCCGGTGAAAAACGAAGCGTCGCCGGGGAACCAGCCGCCGTCGTGAAAGCTGCCGAGGATGTAGCAGCTTGAATAGCCGCCCACGAGCACGTCCGGGTGCTTCGCCTTGATCTCTTTGGCCGTGAGCGTGTACAGCTCGTAATATTCCCGCGCCGTGCCCTGCCAGTTGGGGCAGCCGAAGGGCTCGCAGGCGGGGTTGAGCCCGTCCGGCTCGTTCCAGATCTCCCAGTATCTGATGTTGAAATGATAGCCGTTTGCCCAGCCGTCGTTATAATGGCGCACGATGTGCTCACACACCCGCGCCCATTTGGCAAAATCCTTCGGCGGCACGGTGCGGTATTTTTTCGGTTCGTGCTCGATGGTCGCACCCAGGCGGTAAAACACCTCCGTGCCCAGCTCGACGAGCGGCTCGAGGTAGCGATCCGTCAGCAGAAAATCGTAGGACGCGGGGTCGTTTTCATCCGCGTCAAAGTCGGGGAACACGTTGGCCACGTCCACGTAATGGCTGCCGCCGTAAGGGCCGCCCGTGTCGTGCAGGCGCACAAAGGGCGGGCGCAGGCGGCAAAAATCGGGCAGCAACGGGCCGTAGCCGGTCTGCCGCGCCGCGTTGTTCACGCCGTGCAGGGGCTTGATCCGCCCCAGCGGCTCGTCGGGAAAAAAGCCGATCGTTTTCATGCCTTTTCAAATCTCCATTCTTCTGATTTCAGTTACAGTATACACGTCATTCGCAAATGAATCAATTCTGTTGTTCAACAGAAAAGAGGAATTGCGTTGTTGTCATAACAGCGCACTTCTCAGAGTTACGATAAGATATCCGGTAAATTGAGAAACTATGTATGTATTTATAGCGAATATAACATGAAATGGTCAGCTTTCTCTTTTCTCTTGTTATCGTTCGACTTTTTTGAAAAGTCGAACGATAGGAATTGGCTTTTGCGAATTTTCAAAGTATAATAGCGAAAAAGAGGTGATTTGGATGTTAAAGTTTATCAAGGAGCGAATAGACGACTATAATGCAAATGGTTTCATAACGGAATTTGCTTCGCAGCAAAGAATCTCGGCGTGCTTGAGGCAAAAATCAATACCTACCAGTTTGATCGAAACATTCTATCCGCAGAGGAGGAAGAAAAAATGAACGAAACAGTGTTATGCGAAAAATGTGGGAATGAAATGGTTTATTTTCAGGAAAAGCATTCCTGCGGCTGGACTTGCCCGGTTTGCGGAGATGGGGTCGTAACGACATATCTCAAACCTATCGAACGCGACCAAACAATTTATTCCATTTTTACGGATACCCAAGAACCTTCACTTGAAACCATAAAAATTGCAGCAAAAGTATTTGGCTGTAACTATTTGGAAGCTCGAAAAGGATTGTCAGAGGGATTATTCAGTATTTCGGGGGAAGCTAAACATATTCAGAAAAAGGCAAAAATCCTGAAAGAAGGAAATATCTCCTTCCACATCGAGCCTGATTTTCCATATTCAATCGGTGAGGAATAATCGCAGCGGGCCGTAGCCGGTGAGCCGCGCCGCGTTGTTCACGCCGTGCAGGGGCTTGATCCGCCCCAGCGGCTCGTCGGGAAAAAAGCCGATCGTTTTCATGCCTTTTCAAATCTCCTGATGTAGCAGTATTCGCCGTTGTCAGCCACGCCCAGCCGCTCGAAGCCGCAGGCTTCATACAGCTTTTGTGCGCCGACGTTGGTTTTGGCGGTGGTGAGCAGCACGCCCGCGTAGCCCTGCTCACGGAAGCGGTCAAGCAGCCCGGTCAAAAAGAATTTGCCCACGCCCTGCCCCTGCCGGTCGTCGCGCACGGCGATGCCGAACTTGGGCACGAGCGAAAACAGATCCCAGATGAACGCGAGGGCGATGAGCTGCGCATCCTGTTCCAGCACGAAAAATTCGTGATCCGGTTTGCCGTTTTCAAAAAATTCCATCACGCGCTTTTCGTTGCCGTGATTCACGTTGAAAAACGACGCGCTTTTTTCGCCCATCATCGCAAAAAAGGTTTCGACCTGTTCGCGGTCGTTTTTGTTCAGATTTCTGATGATCATGGCACTCACCCCTTTATTAATGCGAAAGGCGGAATTCAGCCGATAGCTGATAGCGAATAGCGGATAGCCGATAGCAGATAGCGGATAGTGAATAGCGGATAGCCGATAGCTGATAGCAGTAGTCGGAGGTCAGTAGTCAGCTGATAGCGGATAGCGATCGATCGGTCACCTTTAATTCATAATTCCTAATTCATAATTCCTAATTGATTTCGCCTTTCGCCTTTCGCATTTCGCCTTACATTAAACCGTCCATTTTACCGAAAAGATCGAGGCGTTTTTTTCGCCCTCGCCTCTGGCGTAATAGGCGGTGAAGATCGTGCCGTCGGGCAGCTGCACGCTCGTCGGGTAGCCGATGTCGCTGTCGCGGCAGGGGGTCAGCAGAAATTCCTCTTCGCCGATCTCGCCTGCGGGCGATACGATCCGCCCGTAAATGCCGAAGGGCTCGACGCGCCGGGCATAGGTCAGCACGAAGCGGTCGTCACTGAGCCGGCACAGGTGCGGGGGCGAGCCGCAGATGCCGGTCTGCTCCCACGCGCCCCAGGTTTTGCCGCCGTCGGCCGAAACGGTTTTCATGATGGTGAAATAATGGTCGTTCTCGGTCAGGTGCGTGCGGAACAGCGCCATGATCCGGCCGTCGGCCAGCTCGCCGCAGTGCACCTCGTGGAACGTTTCGCTGCCGTAGCCGGGCGGGTACGGGCACACGGCGATCTTTTCAAAGGTTTCGCCGCCGTCACGGCTGGCGTAAGACACGAACTGCCGATCCCGGCCGCCGTCATAGAACAGCTCCTTGCCCAGGTAAAACACCGTGCCGTCCCGCAGCAGGATCGGTCCGTGCGTGCTGTGCACGGGCACGCGCTTTTTTTCGCCCGCCGTTTCGCCGTAATCGCTCAGCTTCGTGCAGAAGCAGCCGCCGGTTTTGTATTCGTCGGGGATCTGATCGTAATGCTTGAGCAGCCCCAGCCCGGCTTCGCCGCTGTCGCCGAAGATCCAGTCTTTGAAATCGTTCAGGTAGGTGTGCGTCGGGTGTGAGCAGCTTGTGACCAGCATCTGCCCGCCGCCCAGATAGAGCAGGCCGGGGTCGCGGTCGTCCAAAAACCCGTCGAGCACAATGGTGGGCAGGCCGAAGGTTTCGCCGCCGTCGCGGCTTTTGAACAGCAGGATCTTGCCGAACGGGCACATGTGCCCCATGCGCCCGCCGGAGCAGACCATGTAGATCACGCCCTTTTCGTCGATGCAGGCCGTCGGCCACGCGTGGTAGCCGAAAAAGGAATCGGGTCTTCGGGCGATGACGCCCTGTTTGAGCACTTTCATAGAGGAACCCTCCTGTTTTGTTCTGACCCTATCATAACAGATGCGCACTGCAATTTCCAGCCCAAAAACAAAAACCAGATGAAAGGTGCGTTGACGAGAGAAAAGGCGGTCATTTTCGCTCTCCAGCGGCTGATCCACACGAGGTTCAAGGAATCAGCCGCTTGTTGGATCGTTGGAATCATACCATAATCATATTGCCGTCCCCGGCGCTTCCTTGGAATCCGTTGCTTTTTTGGTGCGGAACGCTGAGGACAGCGTTCCCTACAGATGAAACCGCAAAGCGATCGGATGATCAGCCGCCGTGCGGTTAACATGGTACGAAAATGGCGATCTGCTGTGAATGGTTTTTTCGTAGGGCAAGCATTCTTGCTTGCCGTCACGCCTTGCAGTGCGGCAATTCTCCTGCGGGAAGGCTTTTTGCGTCCTTGCCGCGTCCGGCTTGCAATCCCTTTTTGCTGCAGGATCGGTGGCACAAAAAACCGCCGCGTCGGATCGATTCCGTTCGCGGCGATTTATGGTCGTTGATGTTCGGATCAATAGCGCTTGGCCAGCAGCTCGCTGATCTTCTTCGCTTCGTCTTCGGTTAAGGTGACGCCCTTCCCCATTTTTTCATGATCGGGAGCCCACTCACGGATGTCAAGCTTGGGTTCACGGCCATTCCAGCTGATGAGGTTAAGCTCTTTTGTCCAGCCCTTGGCGGTTTCTGACAGAACGCCGAGAGTTTCTACGATATCGTAAGTAAATTCAGGCATGATGTACGCTCCTTTCTCTAATATTAATCCGTATAACAAGTCATACATATATTATAATGAAAATATAGAAATAGCAATGGCTCTATAAAAAATTTACATAAATTTAATATTTTTCATTTTCTAATCGGTCGTCGGGCCGGATTCTGAACAAATCGAGGCGATCTGTTGCCTGCCGCGGCGGGAAAAGTTCTTGTATTTCCCCGCAAAACAGGGTAAAATGAAACCAACCATGCTATCAGCTTTGACGCGCCAGCCGTTCCAGCGCGTTTTGCCCGATCAGGCAGCGCCAGTGCTCGGCGGTGTGCCGGGCAACGGCTTCGGTTTCGCCGACGATGGCGCCGAATTCAGTCAGGCACTGCCGCAGGCGGCCGCCGCCGACGGCGGGGCGCACCAGCAGCCGGTAGCCGTTTTCGTGCCGGTACAGGCTGCTTTCGGCCTTGACGCCCGAAAAGCGCAGCGCTTCGGCGCAGGCAAAAACCGCGTCGAGCGTGGCGAACTGCGCCGTGAGGCGGGCGGCGTTTTGCCGCAGCAGATAACGTCGGGGCGGCGTTTCCTGCGTGAAGAGCAGCAGGCAGCCCTCTTTCCCCTGCCGCATGGCCGCCACCGTCAGCCGCCCTTTGCTGCCGAACGGCCGCCCGAGGGTGCTGTTCACGTCGGACAGCACAGTCCAGATCACGCGCCGCGTTTCCACGTCGGCGCCGTCCATCTGCTCGTAAGTGATGCGCAGCTTTTTCATATCGTCGCCGGTCAATTCCACCAGAATCGCCTCTGTCGTCAATTCTTCTACCCGCATGTGGGTTGACCCCCTCGCAAAAAAGATGTATAGTATAATTCTAATCGACTCATGCTGACTATGACAAGACTTAAATAATGGCAAACGAAAGGAGTGAGCGCATGAAGCGTAAGGCGAATCAAACGCGGCTGCTCTGGCTGGACGTGCTGGCCATGCTGGCGCTGCCGAGCGTGAGCGCGTGGTATTATTACGGCACCCGGGCGTTGAAGCTGTTGGCGGTTTCGGTGCTCAGCGCCGTTGTGTGCGAGCTCATCGGCGGCCTGCTGCTCAACCGGCGCATCACCGTCGGCGATCTCAGCGCCGCCGCGACCGGTCTGATGATCGCGCTCATGCTGCCTGCCTCCGCCCCGCTGTGGCTGCCCGCCTGTGGCAGCGCGTTTGCCATTGTGGCAGCCAAGCTGCCCTTCGGCCGGGTCGAACGGCTGCCGTTTTCACCGGCCGCCGCCGGCATGGCGTTCCTCACGGTCTGCTTCCCGCAGCTCGTGTTCGCCTACCCGAAGGTTTCCCCGGCGCTGACCGGTTCCGGCGTTTCGCTGGCGGCCATGCTGGCGCAGAACACCTCGCTGAGCCTTGGCTCCGTGCGCGCCATCGACATGCTCACGGGCAATTTTCCCGGCCCCATGGGCGCCAGCTGCATTTTCGTGCTGCTGGGCAGCGCGCTTTATCTGCTCATTCGCCGCACGCGGCTGTTCATCACCGCGGCGGGGTTCCTCACCGGCGGTGCGCTGGTGGCGCTGTGCCTGCCCCGCGTGGCCAGTCTGCTGCCTTCGGTGGTCATGGAGCTTTGCGCCGGGACGATGCTGTTTTCGGCGCTGTTCCTCATCACCGAACCGGGCACGCAGCCCGAAAAGCCGCTGAACCGGCTGCTGTTCGGCTTTTTCGGCGGCGCGCTGTGCCTGATCATGCGCCGCTTCGGCGCGTTTGAAGAAAGCGCCTGTTTCGCCGTGCTGCTGGCCGAGGCGGTCTGCCCCGTGGTCGAACGGCGGCTGACGGCGGCCCTGGCCGCAAGAAAAAACAAAACCAAAACCGCGGAAGCAAAGGGAGAATGACGCCGTGAAGCGGATCGCTGCCCTTTTGCTCGTTATCAGCTTATGCGCCGTGTCGGTTTCCTGCGCCCGTCAGCCGGGGGCGGAACCGCGGCCGCTTCGTGAGCCGACGGCGCTGTCGTGGCTGACGCGCCCCTCGGCGGCGTGGCCGAAAGCGCCGCAGACCGAAGCCACCGAACCGGAATCGAGCACGGAGGAATCCACGGCTCAGACGCAGCCGCCCACGACGAGGCGGCCCAAAAAGAAGCGCGACCCCCTTGCCGCGTTTGAGGAGCAGGCGCTGGAGCTGACCAACCTCGCCCGCGAACAGGCCGGGCTGGCGCCGCTGGCATTTTCCGAAGAGCTGCGGCGCTGCGCGCGCATCCGCGCGGTTGAGATCGTACAGAGCTTTTCGCACGACCGGCCGGACGGGCAGAGCTGTTTTTCGCTGAATCCCGAGCTGATTCTGGGCGAAAACATCGCCTACGGGCAGACCTCGCCCCAGCAGGTGGTGGACGCCTGGCTGAACAGCCCCTCGCACCGCGAGATCATTTTGCTGGATTATCTGACCGTCAGCGCGGTCGGCTGCTATTATGACAAGACCGACGACACGTATTATTGGGTGCAGCTTTTCGGCTGCGCACAACCGGAGGAATCGACCGCAGCCGATCCCTGACAAAAAACGAAGCTTTTCCTTTTCATGATTGATTTGCGTTTATTCAAAACACATTCCGAAACGAGGTGGACAAGATGACGACCCGCACCAAAGCGCCCGGCACGCTGCTGCGCAACGCCGGTATTTTCAACCCGGTGCTGGTGCAGGCGGTCGGCCTGTGCCCCGTGGTTGCCATGGCGACCTCTTTGCGCGGCGCCGCCCTGCTTGCGCTCGTGGCGGCGGTGGTCATCACCCTGAGCGAGGTGATCGCTTCGCTGTTTTTCCGGCGCATCGAGCGCTGGGTACGCATTGCGCTCTACATTTTGCTGGGCAGCGTGCTGGTGTTGCCGTTTATGGCTTTTTTAGAAAAAAACGAGCCGGAGCTGTTTTCGTCGCTCGGGCTCTATCTGCCGATCATGGCGGTCAACTCGCTGGTGGTGCTGCGCTGTGAGCGGTTCGCCGTGAAGATCAGGCCGATCAAGGCGCTGCGCGACGGGCTGACCGCTTCGTTCGGCTACGCCGCGGTGCTGATTCTTGTGGGGCTGCTGCGCGAGGCGCTCGGCAGCGGTTCGATCGGCGGCTTCGTGTTCCGGCCGAACAACAATTTTGCGGGGCTGCTGCTGCCCTTCGGCGGGTTTTTGATCATCGGGTTTCTGGCGGCTCTGCTGCGCAGCCTGATCTCCGCCTACTGGCCGAAATATCTGGATAAAAAGCAGCCGAAGCCCCAGCCGCGGCGCAAACGGCCCAAAAAACCGGCGCCCCCCGCGCCGGAAGCCCTGCCCGATTTAACGCCCGACGATTCCCCGTATTCGCTTGAGGAGATCGAGGCCACGCCCTACGGCGCGGAGCAGACGGACGGCGTGACGGAAACGGAGGCGGAGCAGGCGGTTTACACGCCCCTGCAGCCCGAACCCCAGCCGGAACCGGCGCCCGAACCCGAACCACAGCCCGAGCCACAACCGGAACCGGAACCCGAGCGGGAGGAGCCGTCGGTTGAAGTCGTGGTGCCGGAGCTGGCGCCGCTGACGATGGAGGAACTGACAGCGCCGCAGGTGGGCGACGTCTTCACCAAAACCGGCGGCGAAGCGCCGAAGAAGCCCGCCAACGGGTCAAGCGGCGACCAGGATCTGGAAGCGCTGTTCAACCGTTCGCTCGACGACGTGCTGGACGGAGAGAAATCGTAATTTGTCGGGCTGACGCCCGACTCGATATATTGCTGCGCAATTCGATATACCTACGGTTCGATATGCCTTCGGCTCGATATGTCCCTGTCGGGACGAGTTTTTCTTGTTCGGCAAAGCCGAACATATCGAATCGAGCAAAGCGAGATATATCGAATTTGCATCGCAAATATATCGAACGCCGCAGGCGTATATCGACCGGAATTTCGCGCGCGTCGAGTGCGCAAAATTTCGACTATTCAAAGGAGAAAAGCCATGATTTTTGCGTTCCTGAACGCTGCCGTTTTTGCGCTGCTGCTGCAAAACTTAGTGTTTGACGGCGGCTTCGGCATGAGCGAGGCGATCCGCATTGCGACCAAGCCGAAGGAATTTCTGCCCATCGCGTTCACGGTGGCCTTTTTCACGGGCACGACCGCGGCGGTGTGCAGCGCGCTGGATCTGATCCCGGCGGTGCACGGGCTGACAACGGCTTATCATCTGCTGATCTACTGCGCCGTGCTGGCCGCGGTTTATCTGGGCTTCACGGCGGTGATCCGCTACGGCTTCAAAAAGAAAAACGAATCCATCCACCGCATCGGCATGGCGGCGGTGAACACGCTGGTGCTCGCCGTGCCCATGATCAACCGCCGCGCCGCGTTCGGCGTGGTGGAATCCATCGGCGTGGGGCTCGGCGCGGGGCTGGCGTTCGTGCTGGCCGTGCTGCTCATCGGCGAAGGGCAGGCGCGGCTGAGCGAAAACGATTCGCTGCCCGATTCGTTCCGCGGCAAACCGGCGCTGTTCCTTTATATCGCGCTCATTTCGCTGGGCTTTGCCGGACTGTCCGGTCAGGCCATGTTCGTGTGAGAAGGGAGCGCGCCCGATGAGCAAAAAAAGAACGGAAAAACCGGTTATTCGCAGCAAGCCGATGAGCGAGGAAGAAATGGACGCTCTGCTCGCTGGCCGGGAACTGATCCCGGAAAAACCGCCCGAGGAAAAAGCCGACAGCGGGGAACCGGCCTTGCCGGAGGATTTTCGCCCCGTGATCCCGGAACCGGAGATCCGCCGCCGCAGCGCGTATTATTTCCGGCGCGATTACCCCGAGATCGAGTCGCCCACCTCCACCCACACCGTGACCTTCGCGCAGATGGAGCGCCGCCGCAAATGGCGCGCCCGCGTGCTTTATGCGCTGCTGCTGCTCACTGTGTTCACGCTTGCGTTCGTCGTTACCGCCGCGTGCCTGATGATCTCCAAGCAGCCGATCGGATAAAAAGAGTCCGCTTTTTAAGCGGACTCTTTTTAATGCGAAAGGCGAAATGCGAAAGGCGAAATGCGAAAGGCGAAATGCGAAAGGCG
>CAMJHI010000022.1 GCA_946405475.1 uncultured Clostridia bacterium | reverse complement strand
ATGCAGGAGCTGGCCGCGCTGGACCCGGCCAGATTGAAGGAACTGAACGACGAGCTGAACGATTACAACAATTTCCCCGAGCGCGACGGCGTTGTGCTGCCGCTCGACCCGTATGCCGCCTATGAAAAGGGCGATGCGGCCGACGTGCCCCTGCTCATCGGCACGAACAAGGATGAATGCCGCTACTGGCTGCACGAGATCGGCCTGCTGGTGCCCGGCGTCAACGAAAAAGCGCTTTACAGCTTTGTTTTCCGGGTGCTTTACGACAACGACAGCCGCCGTTTTTCCAAGGCGGAAAAGGCGGCGGCCGAGGCGTTCGTGGCCGCGCAGTCCGGCAGCAAAACGTGGCGGATGACGGAGCTTTACAATGAGCTGATGTTCCGCCTGCCCTCGATCCGGCAGGCAAACGCCAACGCCGACCACGGCGGCACGGTCTATTTTTACTTTTGGGAATATCCGTCGACCCTTCCGGATTTCGGCGCGTGCCACGCGGTGGAGCTGTCCGCCGTGTTCGACAACAGGGAAGACACGGTCTACAGCGGCGAACCCATCGACCGCGCCTTTGCCGAAACGGTGCAGCAGATGTGGGTCAATTTTGCCCGCACGGGCGACCCCTCCACCCCGGAGCATGTCTGGGAACCCTATGACACGGCCGCGCGCAAAACCATGCTCCTCACCCACGAAAACGGCGGCGTCCGCATGGAAACGCAGCGTCGTGCCGCCGAGGCAAAGCAGCTCATGCCGCTGACCGCCTATTATCTGCACGGCAGCTACATGACCATGTCCTTCAACGTGCCCACGGTGCACCGGCTGATCGCCTTGGCGGCGGCCGTGCTGCTCGTGATCGCGGCCGCGATCGTGCTGCTCGTGCGGCGGCGCAAAAAGAAAAAGCGCCGCTGACGGGCTCCCGTCAGGCAGCGCTCTGATTCCTTTAATCGATGAAACCGGCGCCGTACCCGCTTTCGGATACGGCGCCGCTGTTTTTATTTGAGCACGAGCGTTCTCGGGCGGTCGACGCTTTCAAAGCGCACCAGAGCGGTGCGGGTCTCGGTGTCGTATTCGCACGGGATCTCTTCGCCGTCGAGCGCGGCTTTGCTCACGGCGAAGGGCACGCGCACGCGCAGGGACGCGGTGAATTCGCCCGCGCCGCGCAGGCTCAGGCAAATTTCGCCGCCGTTCTGCGCCAGACTGTCCACGCGCACGGACGTGCCGATCACGCGCAGGGTCTCATTCTCGATTTTGCTGTAATCGAACAGCAGGCACTTGTCGTTCGGGCGCAGCTCTTTTTCGTGAACCACGGCAAAATCCTCGCGGAACATGTCGCTGTAAAGGCCGGTGAGCTTCAGCGTGTCGTCGGTCACGCTTTCGTCCATCACGGCGGCAACGAGGTATTCGCCGCGCTGCAGCTTCAAATAATTTTTGTACGTCGGCCGGATGTTTTTCAGCGCGCAGACCTGCTCAAAGAACGCGCGGAACCCGTCGGCGCTTTCTTTGGAAAAGCTGAAAAAGCACGGATTCGTCAGCCACACGCCCACCGCGCCGCGCCCGCAGGACACGACCGTTTTTTCCGCGGGCGTTTCCACGCCGAGCATGCGGAACAGATGCTCCGCCGGGTTTTTGAACTGACCCGTCCACCAGCTTTTCATGCGGTTGTAAGGGTCGAAGCCGTCGCCGATATAAATCAGCGTGCCGCCGCTTTTCACCCATTCGGCGATCGCGGCGTTCACGTCCGGGTAATCGGGCTTCATGAATTCATAGCTGAGCACCAGCACGTCGTAATCGTTGAGGTAGCCGGGGTAGCGGCGGGCGTTGTCCAGCAGCACCGGGCGCACGCCCACGCCGTATTTGAGCAGCGGCAGCGCCAGCGAATAAAAGCCGGGGAACGCGGCGGAAGCCATGTAGCGCAGCATCAGCTCGTTGTTTTCGGGGCGCGGGAACAGCTGCGTGCGGAATTTTTCAGCGGTCTCCTCCTCGTCGAACAGCACCGTGCCCACGCGCTCCACCACCGGTTCGCTGTAGCAGCAGTCGGGGTAATCGCGCTGATAAAGCTGGCAGTCGCCCACCAGCACGCCCACGCGAAGCCCCTCCTCCGGCGCGTCTTCCATGGTGCCGAGGGTCTGGAACATGTTGTTCAGCTTGGTGCGGTAGCTGTCGGGGATGGGCGCGGCGTCGGGCGAACCCTTGGGGTAATTTTCATAAAACACGCGGTTCGGCCACGGGCAGATCTCAAAGGAATTCACCTTCGGGTGCAGCAGCGACGCCGCCACGGTGCAGTAATAGTTGGTTTCGTAATCGTTCCAGTCAAAAATGGGGTTGTCCTCAATGGGGTCGTGTAAAAACCACATTTTGCGCCCCGTGCCCTTGACCAGCTCCTGCATCACGCCGTATTCCAGAAACGCGGTTTCAAAAGTGCGTTCTTTGCTCACGCCGTTGAACCAGTTTTTGGTGCGGGAGGTGCCCGTCCACACCTGGGCGATGCAGCCGTCCACCCCCGGAATATCGGCCAGTTTCCCCTCGGGGCTGACGATCTGCCACTGGGTGTAATTGACCAGCGAATGGGTCGGCACGTAAAAGCGTACCACGCGGTGATATGTTTTCATGGCGTATTCTTTGATTTTGGCGCTCACGCGGTCGATGGTGCGCGTGTAGAGGTACGCCTTGAGCTTCGCGCAGCGGTAGCGCGCCTCGAGGCTTTCATGCGGCGGCGACCACGGCTCGCGGTAATAGAGCTGATACTCGCGCTTGAAGCCCTCGGAATAGCCGCCTCTGTCCCAGAATTCCGGCTCCTCCACGTGGATGGCCTCCACGCCCGCGTCCACGGCAAGCTTCAGCTTTTCGGCGATGTAATCGGCAAAGCCGACGCTGGGCACCATGTAGGGCACGTCTTTGCCGTGCGCGATCACGTTGCCGAAGCGGTCGGTCTGCGCCTCGTCCCAGTGCTTCATTCCGTCGTATTCGCCCTCTAAATAATCAAGGTAAGAGCCCCACGAAATGCCGGTCATCAGGTGGACGACGTAGCCCTTATCGCGAAACATTTTGACGCGCTCGGGCGTGGATTCGTTCAGGCGGTAGACCATGACAAAATCGCATTGATGGTCAACGGCCGGCAGCAATTCGCTGCCGCTCTGGTAGCCGGTGCGTTCTTCTTTTCGGTCACGAATGTATGCCATGTTTTTTCCTCCGTTCGGGGATTCTTTGATTTGAGCGGATAGCGGATAGCAAATAGCAAATAGCTTTTCGGGACAACGAGCTATCGGCTCGATAATGCGAAAGGCGAAAGGCGGAATGCGAAATGGCGGAAGGGCTCCGCCCTTACCCGATCATATAATCGCTATCCGCTGACAACTGACTACTGACTACGGACTTCTGCTATCGGCTATCCGCTATCAGCTATCAGCTAAACGATATCGGCGAAGGATCGTTTTCGACGCGAACGCGACGTCGACGTAGTGAAAATAAACCGTGCCGTCGTCGGTTTGGCTGATCGCAAGCCCCTCCGCTTCGGCTGTTCCGTCGCCTGTGTCGCGTACAAACGCTTCATTGGTTTGGCCGGTGGTCAGGTCGACTGCATAGGTGACCTTTTCCCGGCCGTCGCTGTTGGCGGCCAGATATAGCGTGTTGTCAAGAATATCGCCGCCGGTGATCTTGGTGATCGTCCGATCCATTTTGATGCTGCCCTGATAGGAAAAATCCGACAGGTTCAGCATTCTCACCTCGTCCACTTCGCGCGCCTGGGTGTAATAAATCGTGTCACCCCTGACGCAAAGCCACGGAAAATGCCCGTTGCCCTGCCCCTCCACCGGCAGCACATGATAACCGAGAAAAGCAAGGCTCTCGGCGTCAAACACCATCACGGCGGGGTTTTTGAACAAAAACGCTTCGCAGGCGGCGTAGATCTTGCCGTCGGCATACGCGCAGTCGCCCAGATGCGAATAGCCCTTTTTGATCACCTCAAGGGGCAGGCACATATCGCGGCACTGCACGATCTCACCGGTCGCGGCGTCGATTTTGACGATGGCGTTATAATTGAGAAATTTGATGCAGCCCGTGCCGTAATAATACCGGCCGTCGGTCGTGACGCCCTGACAGAACGCGGCGCCGTCGGAATAGGGATAGGCAAATTCCCGTTCGAGCGTCAGATCAGCCCCGCGCACCGAAGGGGGCGAGGCCACCAGCCCGTTGAGCGCGAACAGCGCGGCAAAAAGCCAGGAAACCGACTTCCTGAGCGCGGAAAAAAGAACAGCCATCAACAATTCCTCCTTTGCCGATCAAAGCGCGTCCTTCGGGCAGTTTTTTACGCATTCCATGCACAGAATGCACTCGGTGCCGTTCTTCCGTTTGCGGGAATTGTCCGTTACGTCCACCTCCATGGGGCAGACCTTTTGGCACTTGCCGCAGGAAACGCATTTGCTTTTGTCACAGCGGATGCGAACGAGTGAAAAATAACTCATGGGCTTCAAAAACACGGTGATCGGGCAGATGTATTTACAAAACGCGCGGTTGTCCTTGAACCAAAACGCCAGCGCGACGCCGACCGCGTAATACAACACGTTGCCGACGAGGAACGCCCAAAACATGATGCGTTCGATGCTGCCGACCTTGGCGAAAAACAGCGCGCCGACAAAAATCAGGGACGCGGCAAAGGTGACGTACCGCAGCCAGCCGAGCTTTTTCCGCGGCTGCGCCGGGACCCGATAGGGCAGAAAGTCCAGCACCATCGCCGTCCAGCAGGCGTAACCGCACCAGCCGCGCCCGAAGAGCAGCGGGCCGAAGATTTTGGCGACGGCGTAATGGATGGTCGCCGCTTCAAACACGCCCGTGAACAGGTAATACCAGAAGCCCTCGATCTGCATATTTTCCCGGCAAATCAGCCCGAGATACACCAGCATATAGCTCCCGACCAACAGCTGCGCCACCCGCCGGGCGTGCCGGTGCTTTTTGATGAACAAAAACAGACCCAGCGAAAGCGAGCAGCCGATATAAGTGAAATTGAACAGATAAAACAGGTTGTGCTTCGTCAGCCACAGCGTCACCGCCACCGCTTCAAAAATCAGCAGGCAGCAAACGGGCGGCAGATATGGTTTGAATTTTCTCATAAAAACTCCGATCAGACGAAAGCGCTTGTTACGCCGGAACCGTTTCAATGATCCCGCCGCCGACGACCTGCCCCGCTTCGTCATAAAACACGGCGGATTGTCCGGGAGCGGCGGCGCGCACGGGTTCGTCAAAAACGACCTTCACGCCGCCGTTTTCGGCAGCCGAGATCGTCGCCGCCTGCGCGCGGTGCTGATAGCGGATCTTGACAAAACAGGGCAGCTCTTCCCCGGGCGCCAGCCCGGCGATGCTCATGAAATTGACGTCGCCGCACCGGATCTCGCGGTGATACAGCGCGCTTTCCTCGCCCAGCACCACCTCGTTCTTTTCTGCGCGGATCTCGTTGACGTAAACCGGGTGTCCCAGCGCGATGCCGAGCCCCTTGCGCTGACCGACGGTGTAGTGAACGATCCCCTTATGTTGGCCGAGAACGTTCCCGGCGGCGTCCACAAAATTGCCCGCGCCAAGCGTGCCGCCCTGCGCCGACTGTTCAATGAAATCGGCGTAGCTGCCGTCGGTCACGAAGCAGACCTCCTGCGAATCCGGCTTGGATGCCACCGGCAGCCCCGCTTCCTGCGCGATGCGGCGCACCTCGTCTTTGGACAGGCCGCCCAGCGGCATGAGCGTGGCGGCGAGCTGCTCCTGCGTGAGCTTATAGAGCATGTAGGTCTGATCCTTTTCGGCGTGCGCGGCGGTTTTGACGGTGTAACGCCCGTTTTCCAGCCGGATGACGTTGGCGTAATGACCGGTCGCGATATACTTTGCGTCGACCACCTTGGCGTAGGTCAGCAGCTTTTCCCATTTGACGTAGCGGTTGCATTCCACGCACGGGTTCGGCGTTTTGCCCTGCCGGTAAGCCTGCGCGAACGGGTCGACCACGCAGCGCTGAAAATCGAACGTGGCGTTCACCGGCAGATATCGAATGCCGATGTGACCGGCCACGCTGCGCGCGTCGTCGATATCGCAGCAGCGCCCTTCGGAGCCGTCCTGCGCCTGCCAGGTGCGCAGGGTGACCCCGATGACCTCATAGCCCGCTTTTTTGAGCAGATAAGCGGCAACCGCGCTGTCCACGCCGCCGGACATGCCGACGACCACCTTTTCCATTTGTTTCACCTCACTGGATCGGAATTTGTCGGGCTGGCGCCCGGAGCCGATAGCTGATAGCTGATAGCCGATAGCCCGTTTCTCCCAACAGCAATTTGCTATCCGCTATTTGCTATCCGCTATCCGCTCAAATCGGAATTTGCAAAGCAAATTTCGATTTTCCATAAAATTTTTCACCATCCCGCACCAATCGGTCTGGATGATGTCAAAGCCCTTGTCGAGCAGCCAGCCCCAGCCCTTTTCCGGTTCGCCGGCGACCGAAACGTCGTCGGTGTGCCCGGCGGAGAGCACCTCTTTGTAATCGTAAACGATGGCGTTGACGAACAGCAGCAGCCCTTTCTGGTGCATGGCTTCGATGTATGCGTCGGACGCGACGGGCGCGCTTTCTTCGCGGAACAGCACCTCCGCGCCGATGCAGCGAACGCCGCCGTCGAGCAGGCGCTGGGTCACGTCGTCGCGGTCGCGGATGATCGGCATATACATCAGATCGGGCGCGTGCTCCTGCAATTGCCTGAGCGCCTTTTCGCTGAAGCCGCTTTTGACGATCACCTGCTCCTCCACGCCGGTTTTGCGGATCACCTGCGTGATGCCGGGCACGTCCGTCCAGTATTTATCCACGTTGATGTAGCATTTCCCTTTCAGAAAATCCAGCACGTCGTCCAGCCGCTCCACGCCGAACTGCGTTTTGGTGTCGTCCTGATTGACAAAGCGCCGCCGTTTGACTTCCGAGGCTTTCATCAAAGCAATGGGCTTGCGGCTGTGCAGATGCGCGTGCTCCATGCCGGGATGGAACACGAAAAATTCGCCGTCGCGGCTCTTGGCCACGTCCAGCTCAATGATATCCGCGCCCTGCGCCAGCGCCCCGGCGAACGCCGCCGTGGTGTTGCAGGGCACGTTGCCGCCGCTCACCCCGCGGTGGGCGCAGAGCAGCGTGCGGGTTTTCGCCCGTTCAAAAATCGTTCCGTTCATTTTTTCGCGTCCCTTCCATATTTTAATTGAAATCGCAAACACGGCGTAGTATGATGAGGGCGGCAGATCCTGCCAAAACAAACAAAGAAGGTTATCGCTCATGCTTGCCAGAATTCTGACCTCGCTCGCCCTGATCGTCACCCTGCTGTTTCAAAACGCTTTCGTGCTGCCCGCGCGGCATGCCGCCGACGTGCAGCTCAAAGCCGTGCTGGTCGCCGACATTCACGCCGACGCCGACCCGACCCGCGACCGTTCCAACGTGCTGCGGCAGATCTTTGCCGCCATGGGCAAAACGCAGAACGACGCCGACACGCTCGTGATGGCGGGCGACCTGACCAACTCGGGCGACCGCATGGAATACGTCAACCTGTTCAACGCGCTGAATCTTTACGGCCGGTTCCGCGACCGGGTGCCGGAGATTGGCAACCACGACAGCTGGAACCACAGCGACGACCCCGATTTTGCCGAGGCCGAACGCCTGTTCAAGGTCTTCTGCCGCCGCAACGGCGTGAAGACCGACAAGGTCTATTACAAAAAGGTCGTCAACGGCATCCCGTTCCTCGTTCTGGGCGTGGAAGACAGCGATTTCAAAAACCCCTATCATTCCGACGAGCAGCTTGATTGGTTTGAAGCCGAGCTGAACGCCGCCGTCGCCGAAGGCAGGCCCGTGTTCGTCATTTGCCACAAGCCGCTCGACTATCTGGGCAACGCTGCCGCCAGAATGGAACAGATCTTAACGAATGCCGCCGAAGCGGCTGCCGCGCCCATTGTTTACGTCTGCGGGCACACGCACGACATCGGCAGCAGAACCTTCCGCCGGCCGAACGATTATCTGGTCTTTCTGGAGCTGCCCTCGCTGCAGTACACCTACGGCGGCGGGCTCGGCTTTGTGGCCGAGGTGACCGACGGTGAAGTAACCCTCACCGGCATGAATTTCCTGACCGATCAGCCGCTGGACGACTTTGAATATCATATCGTGTATTAAGCCGATAGCCGATAGCTGATAGCCGATAGCTCATTTCCCGGAAAGCAATTTGCTATCCGCTATTTGCTATCCGCTATCCGCTCAAATCGTAATTTGGCAAAGCCAAATTACGATTTCAAAATTTCCGGTGCGACGAGGATACCGGCGGGCTTGAGCAGATACTCATAGCTCCAGCGGTCGCCCTTTTTGCGCCAGGCGTCCGGCCCGTGCCACTTGTTGGCGTGATCCGCGCTGTGCAGCGCGCCGAAGGTGTTGAAGCGGTTGCCGAACGCGGTGATCTCAATTTCGTGCTCACCGGGCTCGACCGATTCAAAGCTCACCCGATACGGCGCGAGCGCGACCGTGCCCAGGCGTTTGCCGTCCACGCTCACGGCGCACAGCGGCTGGGCGAAATGCTTGATCGCCAGCGCCATATCCTTATCGGTCGTCATCCTAAATTTATAGGTGACGTTGCCGCCGTAGAACGCGAGCCCCTGACGGGTCTGATCGCCGAAATACAGCTTGCGCACGGGCGCGGTGACGACCGCCTTGCGGCCGTAAACCTCCACGCCGAAATCGCCCAGCAGGTAGCACGCCTCCAGCGTGGAGACCGCGCCGAACGGGCGGGAAACGGTCAGGATATTTTCACCTTTTTTCAGTTCGCCCAGCGCAATGACGCGAATGGAGGAATCGACGTATTCGCCCCGGTCGGTCTTGTCAACGGGCTTGCCGTTGAAGGTGATCGTGCATTTTTCCAGATCCTCCAGCGCGAGGCAGACGTTGTCAACGTCCACGGTCGAGTCGATGGTGTAAGCCAGCTCGACCGTTTCGTTTTCTTCGCACTCATTGTTGAACACCCACGGCTGCGCGCCGTTTGCGATGGCATTGCGCAGGTTGAGCTCTTTTTTGATGGCGTCGGTCACGCGCAGGATCTCTTCTTCGCTGCGCCATTCGCCGCCGTTGACGCGCCAGCGCGGCAGATCCAGCAGGCAGACGTTGGGCTCGGCCAGCTCCACGTCGCATTCGCCCGGCACAAAGCCGACGACGCCGTACTTGTTCTGCGCGGCGGGCTTTTCTTCGCTGCGCCCTGCGGTCAGGCGCAGCAGCACGCTGTCGTGGCAGTACCAGGTTAGGGGAACGAGCGTTTCGCCGTTTTTGTAGTCGGCGGCCAGCGGCGTGATCCCGCCGGTGAGCGTGTTCCAGAGTTCGGGCTTATATTCGCCCTTCAGGTGCAGCGTGCAGGGCTTCGCCTCATAGCAATAATGGTCGTGGGACAGGTTCAGATGCGACACGAACAGCCAGCGGCAGTCCGCCTCCTCGCGCAGCTGATACAGCACGTTTCCGACGCGGCGGCCTTTTTGGTCGCGCAGGTCGATCTCGCGGTTTTCTTCCAGCGCGTTGAGGATGCCGAGGTTCGACCAGCCGATGAGGGCGGTCTTTTCCGCCAGCTTCTGTCCGCGGTCGGAGGGCACGGCGTCGACGAGCGTCGGCGCTTCGCCCGCAAAGATCACCCGGCCGCCGTCGGCCGCGAAGCTTTCCAGAAAATCGAGCGTGGTGCCGCGCAGCGTGCGGCAGGCGGGCACGAGGATCGTGTCATACTGCATGGCGCCGATCTTTTTGCCGTTTGCCTGATCGGGCAGGTTCGCTTCGCAGATAAAATCGAAATCCATCAGGTTTTTGATCAGGCAGTCCGTGATCTCGCTGAACCGGCGCTCCTGCTCGCGGCGCGCGTCGTTGGTCTGTTCTTCGGGGCCGAAGCTCAACCAGAACGATTCGATGGGGTGGATCACGCCCACGCGCACCACGGGCTTGCCGCGGGTCATGGCGGTGTTGACGCGGGCAAAGTGATCTTCGATGTATTTATACTCTTTGTACCACGGGGATTGATGGCCGATGCAGGCCGGATAGTCGCGCTTGGCTTCGCCGTGCATCGACACCCAGTACAGGTGCGGCACGCGCACCGTCACGCCCAGCGCCGCCTGCCAGTCGCCCTGCAGCTTATGGCCGCGGAAGGTGAAATCCCACCCGGTCACGCCGTAAAGCTCGCTGAGCACGCCCTCGCGCGCATACTGGTGCGCGGCGGACTGCGCCTGCTTGGCGGTGGTCAGCTCGCGGGAATCGCACAGCATGTCGATGCCGGGCAGGGCGAAGCCGCGGTATTGGCGCATGCAGTCGCCCACCGAGCTGTTTTGCGAACCGAGGCTCGGCTCGTTCATCATGTGGCCGGTCAGGGCGATGCCGTTTTTGTCGCACCATGCGCCGATGTTGTCGCCGAACGCTTCGGCAAAGCGCTCCGCCACGTGGTCGTGATAATGATAGCGGGCGGTGGAAGCCGCGCCGTCGGGCAGCTCCCAGAACAATTCGGGCAGGCGGTCGAGCAGATCCTCGCCGTAGGCCGCCCGATAGGTCTCGCCGAAATCGGTCGTGTAGGGCAGCACCGCGTCGCTGTCGCCCACGGCCTTGCCGAACATGCGCTTGGCGGCGAACTGCGGCTCATCCGTGAAAATGGCGGGCACGGCTTTGCCGAACTCGTCGCCCACGGCCTCTTTGTAGCGTTCATGCGTGACGCGGATGAATTCGTTCATGGCGTCCTTGGAAAGCGTGTCGACGTAGGTCTGCATATTGAACCAGGGGGATTCCTCCGTGGTTTCGAGGTAGGCGTACCAGTCGGCGGGCGCGGGGTCGCCGTCGGCCAGGCGGCGGTAGGCCTTCAGGCTGCCGTTGTCGTCAAGTTCAACCGTATAGCGCGCGAGCAGCACGCCGTTTTCGGTGCGGTCGGCCGCGGCGGAGGAATCGTTGCCGGAAGCGGCCTTGCCCGCGCCGTAGGCCTTGTTGGTGAACAACAGGTATTTTTCGCGGTATTCTTTGTTTTTGGTCACGTATCCGCCGGCGAAGCCGGAGGGCCACTTGTCTTCGTCATACAGCCAGCCGAGCATTTCGTTCTGCTTGGCTTTTTTGACGCTGCCCTTGATCAGCTCCATGAAGTCGTCTGACAGATACGTCGTGGACATGCCCACGCGAACGTGCATATGAAAGCCGCCGAAGCCCATTTCTTTCATGCAGTCGATCTCGCGGTCGAGCAGCTCGCGGTTGAGCCGGCAGTTCCACGCCCAGAACGGGGTGGCGCGGTATTCGGCGGTGGGGCTGCGGAACAGTGCCTCGGTCAGGGGCTGAGAATTCTTTTTGTAAAGCATGCGGTTTCCCTCCTGATTTATTCGCTTGACAAATGCCGCGCAACGCGGTATCTTATAATTTATAATAGGATAGTTATACCAAAAAGTCAATGAAAACAATTCTGAATTTCATCACTTTTCAGGAGGCGCACTATGCAGCAAAGTATCATTCCCATGCGCAGTCAGGTCACCGTCACGGGCGGTTTCTGGGCGCAAAGGCAGCAGCTCAACCGCGCGGTGACCATTCACAGCGTTTACGACCGCTTTGTCGAAACCGGCCGTTTTGAGGCGTTCAACGTCAACTGGCAGGAGGGCATGCCGAACCGCCCGCACATTTTCTGGGATTCCGACGTGGCCAAGTGGCTGGAGAGCGCGGCGTATATCATCGAAAAAACCGGCGATGAAGATCTGACAAAAATCGTCGACGGCGTCATCGACCTGATCGAAGCGCATCAGTGGGACGACGGCTATTTCAACATCTGCTACACGCTCTTTGAGCCGGAGGATCGCTTCACCGCGCGCATGAACCACGAGCTTTACTGCGCCGGTCATTTAATGGAAGCGGCGGTCGCTTACCATTACGCCACGGGCAAGGACAAGTTCCTGCGCCTGATGTGCCGTTACGCCGACCTGATCGAAAAGGCGTTCGTGACCGAAGGCTGGGCGGAATTCAAAACCCCCGGCCACGAAGAGATCGAGCTGGCGCTGGTCAAGCTGTGGAAGGCGACCGGCGAAGAACGCTATCTGAAGCTGAGCAAGCATTTCATTGATACCAGAGGCACGGACGACGGGGAGCTCGACCTCTACACCCAGTCGCACAAGCCCGTGCGCGAACAGGATGAGGCCGTGGGGCACTGCGTGCGCGCGCTCTATCTTTACTGCGGCATGGCAGACGTAGCCGCCGCCACGAACGACGACGAGCTGCTCGCCGCCGCCGAACGGCTGTTTGACAGCGTGACCAATCAGAAAATGTACATCACGGGCGGGGTCGGTCAGACCAGCACGGGCGAAGCCTTCGCGCCGGCTTACGATCTGCCCGACGCCTCCTCTTACTGCGAAACCTGCGCCGCCATCGCGCTGGCGCTGTTCGCCTGGCGCCTGAGCGCCATCCGGCCCGACCGCAAGTTTGCCGACGCGGCCGAGCGCACGCTGTATAACGGCGTGCTCAGCGGCATGTCGCTCGACGGCAAGAGCTTTTTCTATGCCAACGCCAACGAGGTCGACCTGATCGGCAAAAACCAGCCCATGGAATCGCGCAACCATCCGTTCTATCCCGACACGCGCCGCGTGGAGGTGTTCGGCTGCTCCTGCTGCCCGCCCAACGCCACGCGCATCGTGGAGCTGATCGGCGAAATGGCTTACAGCTACAACGACGGCGCCGTGTGGGTGCATCACTTTGCGTCGTCCGCCGCCGATTTTGGCGGCAAGGGGCTGACGGTCGAAACCGATTACCCGCACGACGGCCGGGTGCGCCTGACCGTCAAGGGCGATTTCACGCTGGCGCTGCGCCTGCCCGGCTGGTGCGAAAGCTACACGCTGAACAAGCCCGCCGAGCTGAAAGCCGACGGTTATCTGTATCTGCCCGTCAAAGACGGGGACATGATCGAATACGACATGGCCATGCCCGTGCGCTTCACGCAGGCGAACCCGCTGGTGCGCCAGCATGCCGGTCGCGTCGCGGTCGAAAGGGGGCCGTTCGTGTTCTGCGCCGAGGGGCTCGACAACCCGCTGCCGCTGCGCGGGCTGATCCTTGATCTGAACGGCAAGGCCGAGATCACGACCGACGAAACGCTCGGCGTGGAACGGCTCGTGCTCGACGGCTTCGTCCGCCCGGCGAGCGACAGGCTCTACGCCCCGCTGAGCAAAGAGCGGCTGCCGCAGAAGATCACCCTCATTCCCTACTATGCCTATGCCAACCGGGCTGAAACCGATATGCTCATCTGGTTCAATGCGGAGTAACGACGGATGGAATTGAATTTAGGCGGCAGGCTTTACTGCCGAAAAAAGAGAAAACAGTTTCAAAAAACAGAAAGGAACGAACACGCCATGCAACATTTCACCGGCTTCAACGCCATGTTTATGGAAAAGATCGGCTTCCCGCAGGAGGCGCAGGACTGCTTCAACAAGGTGCTCAAGCGCCTGGACGACGAGCCAGAAAACGGCTTTGTTTTTGACGAGATCCGTCACGATTATCTCTATCCGACCGCGCACGAGCTGAACAAGGCGCTCGACCGCCTGACCGCGCTGGCCGAAACCATGGGCATCAGCGCCTGGACGCTGCACGAGGTGTTCCTCATCTGCTGCGCCGAGGTCACGCTGCTGCGCTACCGTGAGCGCGGCGTCGACGAGAGCATCTTCTGGGATTCCATGGATGACTTTCGCTGCAAGCTGCTGGAATGCAAGGAATGCAAGGGCGTCTGGGGCACCTTTGTCGCCGGCTGGAACAGCGGCTTTTTCGAGCTCAACCGCTTCGCGCTGGGCCGCTTCCAGTTTGAATATTCCGATTTCGGCCACGACGACGTGACCCTGAAGGACGGCACCGTGCTCAAAAGGGGCGACCGCGTCATCGGGTTCCACATTCCGTCCTCCGGCGTGCCGCTGACGGATGAGATCCGCATGGCCTCTTACAAAAAAGCCTACGAATTTTTCAAGGATGAATTCAACGGCGGCCCCGTCATCTTCCTGTGCGGCTCCTGGCTGCTCTACCCGAAGCATGACGAATTCCTGCCGAAAAACCTCAACATCCTGCGTTTCCTGCACGACTTTGAGATCATCGAAAGCCGCGAGAAGGAAAACTTTGACGACGCGTGGCGCGTGTTCGGCCGCTATGCCGACGAAAAGCCCGAAAACCTGCCCACCGACACGGCGCTGCGCCGCGCCTATGCCGAACGTCTCCGGGCCGGTCTGCCCACCGGTTACGGCGTGGGCGTGATCGTGTTCGACGGCGAAAAGATTTTGAACAAATGAGAGTTGAGTCGCTGAGCGCCGTCCATTTTCGCAACCTCTCCGTGCCGGAATTCCGTCCGGGCGAAGGGGTCAATATCATTTGCGGCGCGAACGGACTCGGCAAAACCAACCTGATCGAAGCGATCTGGCTGTTCACGGGCTGCCGCAGCTTTCGCAGCGCGCGCGACAAAGAGCTCATCCGCATCGGCGAGGAAAAGGCCGAGCTGACGATGAACTTTTTTGCCGGCGGGCGCCGGCAGGACGCCGCGCTGCTGCTGGACGAAAAGCGGCATTTCACGCTCAACGGCGTCAATCTGCCCGGCGGGCGGCAGATGATGGGCGAATTTGCGTGCGTGGCGTTCACGCCGCTGCACCTCGCCATCGTCAAGGACGGTCCCGAGGAACGGCGCCGGTTTCTGGATATCGCCATCAGCCAGCTTCGCCCGCTTTATGCCAAAACCGTTTTGGAATACAACCGCGTGCTCGCCCAGCGCAACGCCGCTTTGCGCGCCGCCAAAGACAACCCCGCCATGCGTCCGCTCATCGAATTGTGGGAGGAGCCGCTGGCGGCCAAGGGCGCGGCGATCATTGAAGCGCGCATGAACTATCTGGAGCGCCTCAACGAAAAAGCGGCGGCGATCTACGACGAGATCTCCGCCGGGCGGGAACAGCTGACGCTTGGCTACCGCGCCTATGCGCGCGAAAAAACCGACGCCAACGCCGCGCAGATCAAAGAGGAGCTGCTGCGGGCGATCGGCGCGCGCCGTGAGGCGGATTTAGAGCACGGCTCCACGGGCGTGGGGCCGCACCGCGAGGAATTTTCCGTTCGCCTCTCCGGCGTGAGCGCGCGCACCTACGGCTCACAGGGGCAGCAGCGCTCGGCGGCGCTGGTGCTCAAATTGGCCGAAGCCGCGCTGTATGCCGAGGTCACGGGCGAAGAACCCGTGGTGCTGCTCGACGACGTGTTCAGTGAGCTTGACCCGGCGCGGCAGCAGTACGTCGTGAAGCATTTTGAAAACCGTCAGGTGTTCATCACCTGCTGCGACGAGGCCTCCGTGACCCGTCTGGCCGACAGCGTGTCCGTTTTTCATATTGAAGAGCTGAGAGGGATCGACCATGTATGAAACCTGGGAACAACTGAAAAACGATTGTCTGCAGTGCACCGCGTGCGAACTGTGCGTGACGCGCACCAAGCTGGTGTTCGGCACGGGCAGCGAGCAGGCGAAGGTGCTGTTCGTGGGCGAAGGCCCCGGCGCGAATGAAGACCTGCAGGGCGAACCGTTCGTCGGCCGCGCCGGTCAGCTGCTCGATAAATATCTGGCGGCGGTCGAGCTTGACCGCAAAACGAACGTCTACATCGCCAACATGGTCAAATGCCGCCCGCCGCAAAACCGCGACCCGCTGCCGCAGGAGCAGGAGCAGTGCATCCGCTGGCTGCGCGAGCAGACGCGTCTGCTGCGCCCGAAGATCATCGTTTGTCTGGGGCGCATCGCCGCCATGCGGCTCATTTCGCCCGACTTCAAGGTGACGAAGCAGCACGGCGAATTCATCGAAAAAAACGGCGTGCTGATGATGGGCACGTTCCACCCGGCGGCTCTGCTGCG
>CAMJHI010000021.1 GCA_946405475.1 uncultured Clostridia bacterium | reverse complement strand
CGTATTTTGCGCCCGGCCGGAGGATAACAGAACGTAATAAAGTTTTTGTCGAACCCCGTCAAAATCGCGGCAGATCCCCTTTTTCCGGGTGAGAATTAAAGTTAAGAATGTATGAAATTCCCGGGATATCGTTGACAGGAAAGCTCTGAAAGAATATAATCATATGGCAATCATTTTGTAAAAATGTACGGAGGTATCCATTATGAGCAACGGTTATGCCATTTCCAAATGGCAGGATGCGAAAACCATTTACAAGCAGCTTGGCAATCTGACGTCCAAGCCCATCTACAGCATTTCGGACGACGAGCTCAAGAGAGTGCTCGATTATTTCGAGACCAAGTGCGCCAAATCCAAGGAGATCACCACCGAAGCCAAAAGCTTCATCCCCGGCGGCGTGCAGCACAACCTGGCGTTCAACTATCCGTTCCCCATCTGCGTGGTGAAGGCGGACGGTGCCTATCTTTATGACCGCGACGGCAATCAGTACATCGACTTCCTGCAGGCCGGCGGCCCGACGATTCTGGGCAGCAACTACCCCGCCGTGCGCGACAAGGCCATTGAGCTGATCAAGGAATGCGGCCCCGTTACCGGTCTGTTCCATGAGGCGGAGCTTCTGCTCGCCAAAGAGATCAACAAGCATATGCCCAACGTCGAAATGTTCCGTATGCTCGGTTCCGGCACGGAATCGGTCATGGCGGCCATCCGTGTGGCGCGCAACGCCACCAAGGCCAAGCGCATCATCAAGGTCGGCGGCGCGTATCACGGCTGGTCCGATCAGATGGTTTACGGCCTGAAGATCCCCGGCAGCCGCAATTTCCTCGAATCCCACGGCATCCCGCACGGATGCTACGCCACGACCGATGAGGTTCGCCCCAACGATCTTGACATGCTCGAAACCATGCTCAAGCTCAACAAGCTGCGCGGCGGCACGGCGGCCGTCATCGTGGAGCCGGTCGGCCCCGAAAGCGGCACCCGTCCGATCGACTTTGAATACAACCGCGGCGTGCGCGCCCTTTGCGATAAATACGGCGCTCTGTTCATCATGGACGAAGTCGTCACCGGCTTCCGCATCGGTCTGGGCGGCGCGCAGGGCTTCTTCGGCGTTGTGCCCGATCTGACCATCTTCGGCAAGGTCGTGGCCGGCGGTTACCCGAGCGCAGGCGGCGTGGGCGGCAAACGCGAGTTTGTCAGCGGCATGGCAGCCGGCGTGGGCACCATGATGAAGCGCGCTTATGTCGGCGGTACGCTGGCGGCCAACCCGCTGTCCGCGTTTGCAGGCTACTGCGCCATTCAGGAAATCGAAAAGACCGACGCCTGCTACAAGGCGGGTCAGGCGGGCGATCGCCTCACCGACGGTCTCAAGGGCCTGATCGAAAAATACGATCTGCCGTTCGTGGCCTACAACCAGGGCTCCATCGTCCACCTCGAGTGCTCGGGCGCCATGAGCTTCGATTTCAGCTCCATGAACCTGCTCGGCTCGGTCATCCCGATGCTCAAGAAAAAGCCCGAAATGCTGCGCCGCAAGGTCGCCATGGAAGAAATGGGCGCCGCCTACATGGCGCACGGCATCGTCACCCTCGCCGGCAGCCGTCTTTACACCTCGCTGGCGGACACCGACGAAGTCATCGACGAAGCGCTCAACCGCTTTGACGACGTGTTCAAGAACGTCGAAGTCTGCAAGAGAGACCTCAACAAATAAGACTCCGCAAATCTGTTTCTCTCCGACCCGTCGGCAGATCCCGGCGGGTCGGATTTTTAACGGCTGCCGGTCGCCTTCCGTGTGACAAGTCGGTTGACTTTTTTTCGATCCTGTTATAATATAGTTTTACACTGATCCATATAGGGAGGTTCCGGCATGGCTTGCACTCTGGAAGAACTGCAAAAAACGGAAGGTGATATTCTTCGCCAATTTGCTGATTTCTGCGACGCGCACCACATTACATATGGTCTGAGTGGAGGTACGCTTCTGGGCGCCATTCGACATAACGGGTTTATTCCGTGGGATGACGACGTGGATGTTGAGATAGAGGTACATGAATTCAGAAAGTTTTTGCGTTGCTATCGTAAGCATCCGATTCTCGGGCTGCATTTATCCTGGATGGATTCCGAGCCAGAGAATCCTTTCACTTTTGCAAAACTGCGGAAGAATGGCACCTTTATGCCGGAAGCCGCTCATTTCATGAAGAATATCGACATCAACAACGGCGTGTGGATCGATCTTTTCTGCTATTGCGGCGTGCCCAAAAACAAAAAGCTCGCTGCGCTGCAGGAAAAGCTGTTCCAGTTTTATCGTTCCGTGTCCCACCTGATCTTTTTCCATTATGATCCGAGTATCGATCACCCGCTCACGAAAACAAAAGCTTTTAAGATTTGTATGAAGCTGCCGACAAAAACGGCTTTTCGTTTGCGCAAGCTGTTGTTCTGGTTGTACTCACACATGGGCAGCCGTCATTCCGAAAAGGTGCTTTATAACAGCCCCGAAACAGCTGATCCTCGTATTTTGCCGCGGAAGTATGAGCTTCCGCTGAGTCGGCATGTATTCGGCGATCGGGAGTATTCTGTGCCTCAGAATTATGATGAAGCCTTGACAAAGCTATACGGCGACTATATGACGCCCAAGCAGTTCCCGTCTCATACCGATCTGAACAGCATTCAGCTCTGATCGTTTCTCTGCATCGGAACGAAAACACGACCCGTCGGCTGATCCCGGCGGGTCGGTTCTTTTCTGCCCGTTTTGCTTGACGAGCGGGCGAAAAGATGCTACCATGCAGACAGTTTCATTCGGGAGGCATACCAGATGAAAAAAAGAGTATTGAGCTTTCTTATGGTCATCCTGCTGGCGGCGGCGGTCATGAGTCCCGCTCTGGCGGCAAGCGACAAAACGCCCACCGTCATCGTGCCCGGCTACTCCTCCTGCCAGCTCTATTACCATTACGGCAAGGCCGATCAGGAGCAGGTCTGGCCGTTTGCACCGATGGACGCGGTGAGCGAAACCGTGAAGGATCTGCCAAACGTTTTGTATTCGCTCGCGTGCTTTGCGCTGAACAACTACGATCCGCTGGGCAGGGCGATCTCGGGCGGCGGGCAGCGCATTCTGAAAAAGATGTTCTGCGACCCCAACGGCAAATCGCTTTATGACGTGACCACGTACCCCAACGATCCGGCGATCTCCAACTATGCCTACCTGCAAAAGAACGCGCCGGACGACGTGGAAGAGCCGGATTTGTGCGAACGCCTGGCCGGTCAGCTCGGCGGCGAGAACGTGTTCGTGTTCCACTATGATTTCCGCATGAGCAGCTACGACAGTGCCGGTCAGCTCAACGATTTCATCAGGGCCATCCGCCGTTACACCGGCAGCAAAAAGGTGAATCTCTTCGGCTTCAGCTTCGGCGGGCTGGTGGTCGGCACCTATTTAAGCCGTTACCAAAAAAACGCGCCGGTCAACAACGTGGTGCTCAACGTGCCCGTGCTGGGCGGCACCTCGTTTGCCAGGCGGTTCATCCTCGGGCAGGCGGAATTCCCTATCGGCAGTCTGGTCGGGCTGCTGGAATTTGCCCTGCAAAGCGAAACCAATCTGTCAGCCGCGCTCAGGGGCGTGTCGCTGCCCAAAATCGAAAAGATCACCGGCGCCTTTCTGCGGGATATCGCCGTGCTGCCGCTCAACTGGGGCAGCTTCTGGGACCTGACCACGCCGGAGGATTATAACGAGCTCAAGCCGCAGTTCCTCAACAGCCAAGAAAACGGGGCGCTCATCCGCAAATGCGATATCGTGCACAACAACTACATGAAGCATTACGCCGGCACCTTCCGCGCTTTGAAAAACCGCGGCGTGAAGATCTCCATCCTGTGCAATTACGTCGATTATTCCGCCTTCGGCGGCGACGTGCTCAACGACATGCTCGTTGACGCGCGCTCGGCCAGCGGTGCGGTGACGGCGAAGGTCGGCGAGCGCTTTGCCGACGGTTACAAGCCCGCTTACAAAACCTGCAAGGATCACAGCCATCATCACGTGGCGCCCTCGATGAAAATCGACGCGACGAGCGCCTACCTGCCCGAAAACACCTGGTTCATCGACGGGCAGTACCACGGCATGTACACCAAGGAGCCCTACACGTTCGATCTTGTCATGCTGCTGCTGACCGCGAACAAAAAAATCGATATCTACACCGACAAAAAGTATCCGCAGTTCAACTATTCCCGCGCGGCTTACCGTGCCGTGTCGGCGGATTTCAACGGCTGCCTGCCGGGGTATATGGCGGCCAACAGCAAAACGCTCACGGTAACGAACACGTCGGACGATAAGAGCATCCTCATCACCGGCGTCACAATGGACGGCGTCACGTTCCGCCTGCCGAAAAACCGGCTGCTCGCGCCGGGCGCGAGCATGAGCGTGCCGTGCAGCGGCCGTCAGCCCAAGGGGCACACCCTGCTGAAGGTGAGCTACGTCAAGCCCGCCGTCGGTAAATCGGTGACCGCGCGCGAGTTCGATATCGTGCCGGTCAGATAAAATTTATTTGACCCCTCGGAAAGGACGGTGACAAAAATGAAACAGTTTTCCTCTCTGCACCCGGTCATGCTGTTTTTGTATTTTTGCGCCGTGCTGGGGGTCACGATGTTCTGCCTCAACCCGGCGGTGCAGCTTGTTTCGCTCGGCGGCGCGCTGCTGCTCAACGCGATCGTCGACGGGCAGACGAAGCTGCGGCGGCGTCTCCTGCCGCTGGTGATGATCCCGCTGGGCGGCGTGATCAACCCCATCTTCAGCCATCACGGGCAAACGGTTTTGTTTTTTCTCAACAACAATCCCGTTACCCTGCAGTCGTTTTATTACGGCCTCACCATGGGCGGCACGGTGTGCGCCGCGCTGTTCTGGCTGAAAAGCTTTTCACAGCTCATGTCGAGCGATAAGCTGCTGTGCGTGTTCGGGCGCGTGTCGCCCAAGCTTGCGCTCATGCTGTCGCTGATCCTGCGCTTTGTGCCGCTGCTGGGCCGCCGCAGCCGCGACAGCCGCGAGGCGCTGCAGGCCATGGGTCTGTTCCGCGAGGACAATTTCTTTTTGAAGCTGCGCAGCCGCGTGCGGGTGTTTTTTGCCGTGGCGGCTTCTGCGCTGGAAAACGGCATCATCACGGCCGACAGCATGGAGGCGCGGGGCTACTCCGTCGGGCGGCGCACGGCTTATTCCACGTTCCGCTTTTCGTGGGCGGACGGTGTTTTTGCTTTTGTTTGTGCCGCTGCGCTCGGCGCGGCGCTGGCGGTGCTGCGCGCGATGCGCGTTGATTTTTATCCGACGGTCACGCTCAACGGCGACCGGTCGGCACTGGCCGTCGGGCTGGCGGCGTTCGCGCTGCTGTGCCTGCTGCCCGGCGCGCTGCAGGGCGTCGGCGGGCTGCTCCGCGGGCGCAGGCTGCGCCGCAGTCTGGCTTATCGAGGGGAGGTCGGGTCGCTGTGAGCTTTTTGAAAGCGGAGAATCTGAGCTTTACGTACCCCGACGGTACCCGGGCGCTGCACGAGGTCGATTTTGAAATCGACGAGGGCGATTTTGTCACCGTGTTCGGCAGGACTGGCAGCGGCAAAACGACGCTGCTGCAGCAGTTCAAGCCGCAGATTTTGCCCAACGGAACGACGAGCGGCACGCTGACGCTCAACGGTAAAAACATAGTTGACCTGACCGAACGCGAAGCGCTGGGCACGGTCGGCTTCGTGTTCCAGAACCCGGAGGAGCAGATCGTGACCGATAAGGTGTGGCGCGAGCTGGCCTTCGCGCCGGAAAGCGCCGGCCTGCCGCAGGGCGAGATCCGCCGCCGCGTGTCGGAGATCGCCGGTTATTTCGGCATCGAGGACTGGTTCGAGAAAAAAACGGACGAGCTTTCCGGCGGGCAGAAGCAACTGCTCAATCTGGCAAGCGTGATGGTGATGAACCCGGCGGTGCTCGTGCTCGATGAGCCGACCGCGTGGCTCGATCCCATTGCCGCGGCCGATTTTATCGCCATGCTCAAAAAGCTCAACCGCGAAACGGCGCTGACCGTCATTCTGGAGGAGCATCGGCTGGAGGAGCTGATCCCCGTGAGCGACAAGCTGCTGGTCACCGAAAACGGCACGGTGAAATTCTTCGGCGAAACGCGGGAGGTCTGCCGCCGGTGCGAAAACGAAGCTGTTGCCTTTCTGCCCGCGGCCGCAAGGCTGTTCCACGCGCTCGGCGGGGCGGGGGAGTGCCCGCTTTCCGTTCGGGAAGGCCGCCGGTTTATCCGTTCCTTCGCGCCCCAAGCGGCGGCCGAAGAAAAGCCGCGGCCGTCTCATGACGCCCCCGCGCTGGCATGGAAAAACGTGCGCTTTCGCTACGGCGCCAAAACGCCCGACGTGCTGTGCGGCATGGATTTGACCGTTTACGAAAACGAGCTGTTCTGTCTGCTGGGCGGCAACGGTTCGGGCAAGTCCACCGCGCTCAAGGCCGCGGCGGGGCTGCTGCTGCCGTATGAAGGCAGCGTCAGGGTGTTCGGCAAGCCGATTCAAAAATACAAAAACGGTTCGCTTTACCGCAACTGTCTGGCCTATCTGCCGCAGAACGTGCAGGTGCTGTTTTCGCACGACACCGTGCGGGAGGAGCTGGACGAGGTCGGGGCTTATCCCAATGACCTGCCGGTGGACTGGTCGGGGCTGCTGGACAAGCACCCGTATGATATCAGCGGCGGCGAGCAGCAGCTCACGGCGCTGGCCAAGGTGCTGGCCGCCCGACCAAGGCTTCTGCTGCTCGACGAACCCACCAAGGGGTTGGACGCGCCGGCCAAGCAGACGCTGGGCGGTATCCTGCTGCAGCTCAAGCAAACCGGCATGACGATTGTTTGCGTCACGCACGACGCGGAATTTGCCGCTTCTTATGCCGATCGGTGCGCGCTGTTCTTCCGCGGCGAGGCTGTGGGCGCCGACACGCCGCGCGCGTTTTTTGCCGAAAACCGCTTTTACACCACGGCCGCCAACCGCATCTGCCGCGGGCATCTCAACGGCGTGATCACCGTGGAGCAGGCGGCTGAATCGTGCCGACAAAACGGCGGAGGCGGCGCATGAAACAACGACTTTGGCGCATCCTTCTGCCGGCGGTGCTGCTGCCGCTGACGGTGGTGCTCGGCGCGGTGCTGCTGCGCGAAAAATATTACGCTTTGGTCATTCTGGCGGTGCTGCTGCTGACGGTGCTGTTTTTTTACAGCGGCTTTGAACGCAAAAAAGTCACCTCGCGGCGGCTGGTCGTGGTGGCGGTGATGACGGCGCTGGCCGCGCTGGGGCGGGTCGTGCTCACGCCGCTGCCAGGGGTCACGCCCATAACGGCGCTGGCCGCGCTCACGGCGCTGTCGCTGGGCGGCGAGGCGGGGTTCATGGTCGGGTCGCTGGCGGCACTGCTGTCCGATTTTTACGCCGGGCAGGGGGTCTGGACGCCGTTTCAGATGTTCGCCTGGGGGCTGACGGGGCTGTTCGCCGGGCTGCTGGCCGGACGCCTCAAGCAAAGCCGCGTGCTGCTCGCGCTCTACGGCGTTCTGGCGGGCATTTTCTATTCCTTTCTGATGGATCTGTGGTCGGTGCTCTGGCTCAACGGCACGTTTTCACTCAAGCTCTATGCGGCGGCGCTGGTCACCTCCGCGCCGTTCACGCTCACCTACGCGGTCACCAACACGGTTTTACTGCTGCTGCTTTCCAAGCCGTTCTGCAAAAAGCTTGACCGCATCAAAATCAAATACGGATTGTGACAGGAGATAACACCATGGCAAATCATCAAAAGATCCTCACCTTCAGCTTTGACGACGGCGTCACGCAGGATATCCGCCTGATCGAGCTGTTCGACCGTTACGGTCTGAAAGGCACGTTCAACCTCAACAGCGAGCTGCTGGGCAAGCCGGGCGAGCTGCGTTACGACGTCGGTCGGGTCGACCACAACAAGGTGCAGCCCGGGGACGTGAAAACGATCTACGCCGGGCACGAGGTCGCCGTGCACACGCTCACCCACCCGCTTCTGCCCGCGTTCGAGGATGATCGGGAGATCGTGCGGCAGGTCGAGCAGGACCGGCTGAATTTGTCCGAGCTCGTCGGCTATGAGGTGCTCGGCATGGCCTACCCCTGCGGCGGAACCAACAACGACGAACGTGTCGCCGCCCTCATCCGCGAAAACACGGGCGTGCAGTACGCGCGCACCATCACCAGCACGTTTTCCTTCGATCCCCCGCGGGGCGATCTGCTGCGGTTCGACCCGACCTGCCACTTTTTGCGTGCCGAGCCGGACGCGGTGACGCTGGCCGAGCGGTTCATCAACAGCGAAGCGGACGGCGTGCAGTTGTTCTACGTCTGGGGTCACAGCTACGAGCTCGACCTTTGGCAGAAGTGGGAGGAGTTTGAGGAATTCTGTCGGTTCGTCGCCAACCGAGACGACGTGCTTTACCTGACAAACCTGGAAGCCTTCCGCGCGGCCGGGCTGTTATAAGCGCTTGACAATACCCAAAAACCGCGTATAATAAAGTCAAAATTGAATACGTTTCAGGCGAAGAGAAGGAAAGTAGGGTGAAAATCCCGCGCAACCGTCATTGCCGTTACAGTCGGAATGCTGCTCTTTACGATGCCTGTTACCGTTCGGAACATTTTTGGACAGGAAGAATGAGACCGTCGCTTTCGTTTTCGCAGAAGCTTTTCTGCGAAGGCTTTTTGGCGTGTGTCTCTTTGCGTTTTGTCGAAAAAGGTTCGGCAAAACGCTTTTTTGTTTGGGAGGCGCGATCATGACCAGAGAAGACTGTATCACCCTGCTGCAAAACAAAGCGGCCACGCTGCGCGCGCAGGGGATTGACCGCTACCCGCAGCGCAGCGATTTCACCCAGGAAGAAGTGGTCGCCATTAAGGCGCACCTCGGCCCGTGGCCAAGGGCGCTGGAAGCGGCGGACGTCAAGCCGCCCAAAGAGAAAAAATGAACGCTGATATGATCAGCGTAAATAAAAGGAGAGAACCACCATGAAAAAGCTCACATCCATTCTGCTGACCCTCTGCCTGATGCTCAGCCTGTTCGCCTTTGCGGCCAACGCGGCGGAAGCCACGATCACCGTAACCGTCACCATTGCCGATCATGACGGCTCGCTCGCGGTAGCCGCCGAACCGGTTGCCGTCAGAGACGTTGACAGCGACGGCAAATTCACCATTCATGACACGCTCACCTGCGCCCATGAGCAGTATTACGGCGCGGCGGGCGGCTACGAAGCCGGCGAATCGGCTTACGGGTTTTCGATGATCAAGCTCTGGGGTCAGACCAACGGGGGCTGGTTCATGTACTATCGCAACGACGCTGCCTGCTATTCGCTGCTGGATCAGGTTGAAGCGGGCGACCGTGTGGCGGCGTTTTTGTTTCAGGATACTACCGCCGGTTCCGATTCCTACACCTTCTGCGATCCCTACACGCTTGAAACCAAAACGGGCAAGCTGGTAAAGCTCACCGTCAAAAAAGCGGCTTTTGACGAAAACTGGAACCCGGTCGAATTGCCCGTCGTCGGCGCAACGATCACCGTGGACGGTGAAAAGACCCGTTTTGTGACCAATCAGAACGGCGAAGTCAGGATCTATTTGAATGAAGAAGGGGAACACCTGATCAGCATCACCTCCGATAAAGAGATCCTTGTGCCGTTTGCCGTCAGGGCTCAGGTTGCAAACGACACGCTGTCCCATGTGCTGGGGCTGCTGCTGAACGTGTTCTATCCGGTCGTCAACTGGGTCATGAATCTGATCAACAAGTAAGATGAAAAAAGCGTTTTCGCTTGTTCTCTGTGCGCTGCTGCTGCTGCCCGGCGCATTCCTCAGTCGTGCGGCCGACACGCCGCAGGCGGGAGCCGACGCGATTTTGCGCGCTCTGCAGCAAAGCGCCGGCGTCGGCAGCACGCAGGCGCTCGTGAACGGCGCGTGGAGCGATTTGGCCGGTCGGGGCGCGGAAAACTACGTGCTGGCCGCCAAACAGTATCAGAGCGATCTGGATCTGTCGCGCTACGCGGCGAGCCTGAAGCAATACGTTGCCGCCAACACCGTGGCCAGCGCGACCACGCGCGAAATGCTCGCGCTGATGTTCGTGCTCAGCGGCGTGCCGGATGGCTACATCACCCAAACGCTCAACGAGGCGCCGGGTCAGCTCGGCATCATGAGCTGGGTGTTTGCGCTGCATCTGCTCAATAACGGTTACACCAGCACCGTCACCACGCAGAAAAAAGCGCAGCAGCAACTGCTGGCGCTGCGTTTGGCGGACGGCGGCTGGGCGGTCACGGGCACCGTTTCCGACGCGGACGTCACCGCCATGGCGCTCACGGCGCTCGCGCCCGGTTACGGGAAAGACAGTGCGCTCACCTCAGCCGTCGACGGCGCGGTCAGCCTGCTGTCCGCCCGCCAGAACGACGACGGATCCTTGAGCAGCTACGGCGTGAAAAACGCAGAGAGCACGGCGCAGACTATCATTGCGCTGTCAGCGCTCGGCATCGACGCGGCGCGCGACGGCCGCTTCATCAAAAACGGGCATACGCTCTTTGACGCGCTCGCCTCGTTCCGCCTGCCTGATGGCACCTACAGCCACGAGGCCGGCGGCGCGAGCAACCGGCTGGCCACGGCGCAGGCGCTTTGCGCCTATGTTGCGGCTTATCGCCGGGCGCACGGGCTCGGCTCGCTCTATTATGTGCCGCCCGCGCAGCGCCCGAGCGTGACGAAGCCTGCGACCACTAAAGCTCACGGCGGCTCGATCGATTTGCCGACCGCGCCGCAGACGCAGCCGAAGCCCTCTCAGACCGCGGCGGCGACCGTGCCGCAGGCCGAACGAACAACGGCGGCGGTTCCGACCACGTCGGCGCAGACTGCGCCGACAAGCGCGCAGACCGTGTCACAGCACACTGTCGTTTCCACACAGCCGGATCAGACCCGGCCGAATCAACTGCCCTCCGCCGGAACAACGGCCGTGCCGGAGCGCTCCGCACCCGTCGGGGAATCGTCGCACGAAGCGTCGACCGCTTATTTTGAGGAAGCGAGCGCTGTCGAACCTGCCGCAGCAGAACAGGCGGGCGAACCCGAATTGCTGACCGGATCGGAACCGACGACAGGCAGCCGGGCACAGCCTCAGACCAAAAAGACAAACGTCAAAACCGTTCTGCTTATCGCCGTCTGGGCGCTGGCGGCCGCCGTGTGCGCGGTGCTGTTCCTGCTGGGCAAACGCAACAAGAGCTGGTTTCTCGCCGTCTTGCTTGCGGCGGCGCTGCTCACGGCGGGGCTGCTGGTCACGAGCATCCAGCGCAGGGAGGAATTCTTCTCTGTGCCGGAAACCGTGTCCGGCTCCGAAACCATCACCGCGTCCATCGCCATCCGGTGCGACACCATCACGCAGTTTGCGTCTGAAAATGCCGCCATTCCGGCCGACGGCGTGATCCTGGCAGCAAGCGAGCTCACGCTGCCGCCGGGCAGCACGGCCTATGACCAGCTGCTCTTGGCCGCCAAACAAAACGGCTTCACCTTCATCAACAAGTCCGCCGCCGACAATGATTACAAGGATGCTTATATCAGCACGCTGGCGGGTCTGAGCGAATTTGATTACGGTGAAAATTCCGGCTGGGTGTTCATGGTCAACGGCAAAATGGCCTCGGTCGGCTGCGGCGCCTATCAACTGAAAAACGGCGACCGCGTCGCGTGGCACTACACCCGCAGTCTGGGCGAAGACGTGACCGGAACAGAATAAAAAAAGCGGAGACTTTCTCGTTTGAGAAGGCCTCCGTTTTTCATTGGTTCATCGGACGATGCGGAAAAAGGAAAAGAACACGTTGCAGAAGTTTACGGCGAACGTGATCATGACCGCGGCCGGCAGGAACGGGTTGAAAATGTTGATCCCGGCGTCGAGCGCTTCTTTGGGGTGCAGCACCCACGAAAGATCCGCTGTTTTCAGTTCCGCCCAACACCGTTTCAGCTCTTTTTGATACATCTCGGCGGAAGAGATCACCATAAAGCGCCTTGCGATGAGCTCGTTTTCCCCCTGCCGCACGACGATCTCGACCGGTTCGGCCGCTGCGATGCGATAGGCATAATGCTCAAACTGCCCCGCCGCAAAGCGGTGGACGACTTCGCCGTTGACCGTGACCTCGGCCGGTTGGCTGCTTTCATACAGAACGTCGAGCGTGTCGCCCACGGCCAGCTCGGTGCGCGTTGCCAGGTCGCTGTAGCCCATGCGCAGCAGGTTGCTTTCGGCGTACAGTTCGCAGCGCTCAACGTCGCCCTCCGCCGCGCGCCCCGTCAGGGCGGTCAGGCTGAATAAAACGGAAACGGCCAGCAAAATACATAACATACGCTTTGCCATGATCGATCATCCTTTCTTCTTTTTTATCATTATAAAGCAGGGCGAAGCCCTGTGTCAAGGGCGATGCCGGGCAGTGAGCGGCTGTTTTCTTGTCTTTTCGGCTTTTTTATGCTATTTTATCGGTGAGCGTGTAACATTTTTTGTTTTTTCTCACACCATTCTTTCGAGCGGCTCAAATATCATCGATCACAGGTCAAAGAAAGGGAATCTGCCATGGAACCAACCGTTGCCGCGGCAAAGGCTGCCAAAAAAGGGGATAAAGCGGCGTTCGGCCAACTGTTTGCCCAGTTTTCGCCGGAAATGTACCGCTACGCGCTGTTCTGTCTGGGCAATCGGGAGGCGGCGCAGGACGCGGTGCAGCAGGCCGCGCTCGAAGCCTATCAGGGCATAGCCGGGCTGCGCAAGCCGGAAAGCGTGAAGCAGTGGCTGTTCAAAATCCTCTATGCTGTCTGCAAGCGCGGGCAGCGGGAAAAATACGAGGCCGATTTTGTCGACCTTGACGCAAGCCGGGAGCTTGCTGCGGAGGATAACGCCGCGGCGGTGCTGCAAAGTCTGGAAACGGCTCAGCTCCTCGCCCGGCTGAACGAAACCGACCGGCGGCTGCTTTTGCTCAGCGTGGTGGGCGGTTACAGCGGCAAGGAGATCGCCCGCATGGCCGGCATGACCCACGGCGCGGTGCGCACGAGGCTTTCACGCGCGCTGGCCGCTTTGAGAGAAGAGGGAGAAGAACAATGAAAAAGAAACAGAACGATGAGCTTCTTCGGCTGAAGGAAGCGCTTGAGCCGCTCGCCGAACAAATCGAAACGCCCGAAACGCTTTCGGCGCAGGGCGTGACCGAGCTGCTTGAGGAAAAACAGCCCAAACAGAAAAAAGGCAAGGTCGTCGCGTTCCACACCGTGCGCGCTCTGGCGGCGGTGCTGGCGGTGGTCATCGGCGTGACCGGCGCGATGAAGCTTTACGACCGCCCGCGCGTGCGCAGCATCCCCAAGGCGATCGCCTCGGCCGAAAGCCCGCTTTCTGGCACGACGCAAAAGGATATCACCGATTATTTCACCGCTTTGAAGGCGGACTATGACAAAAACAGCGTCGGGAGCTCGTTCTTCCGTTACGGAAAATACGGCGCCGTCGAGGACAAGGCCACGGGCGTGGCCGAGATCGCCGCCGAAGCCACCAACGAATCCGCCGCCGTCGGCGAGACCAACACGCAGGTGGAAAACGTGGACGAGCAGGATAAGATCGAAAACGACGGGCGCTATCTTTACTATGTGACCAACGACGACCGCGTGCACATCGTCGATACGCAAAACATGCAGCAGATAGGCAGCATCGAGCCGTTCAGCGAACAGGCGTTCAACGGCGCGCTCTATTACAAAGAGAACCGTCTGGTGGTATTGGAAACCTACGGCTTCAATGATCGGGACGGCAGAAAGGCGCGCACGGCGGTGCGGGTGTTCGACGTGACCGACCGCGCCGCGCCCAGGCTGCTCAAAACCGTGGAGCAGGACGGCCGCCTGTTCAACAGCCGTCTGGTCGGCGACCGGCTTGTGGTGCTGTCCAACGACTGCGTGCCGGTCTACGGGCTGGAAACCAAGGGCGGTTACGCCGATTATAACGACGTGGTGCCGTGCACGACAGTCGACGGCGGCGAAGAACAGCCGCTTGACGCCGCGTGCATCACCATCATGCCGGGCAGCGATTCCGACACCTATCTGGTCATCACCACGCTCGACCTCGACACCATCGCGGGCGGCGGCCCGAACACCTTTGCCATCCTCGGCGCGGGCGAGACCGTTTACTGCACCGAAAAGCAGCTTTTCGTGGCGGCGGTCGATTACACCGATTATTACGCGTCGGATCGAAGGGATCGGATCGTCGACGAAACCAAAACGAACATTTATGAATTCAGCTTTCTGGGCGCGACCGTCGCGCTGGAGCACACCGGCGCGGTGGCGGGCACGCTGAACAACTCCTTTTCGCTCGATTCCGCCGACGGCACGCTTCGCGTGGCCACCACGGGCTGGGACAAAAACGGCACAACGGTCAACCGCATCACCGTGCTGGACGAAAATCTGAAAGAGATCGGCCGCATCGACGGCATCGCCCCGCGTGAAACCATCCGCGCCGTGCGCTACATCGGGCAGTACGGCTACGTGGTCACCTTTGAACAGACCGATCCGCTGTTCGTCATCGACTTTGCCGACAAGACCCGGCCGAAGATCGTGGCCGAGCTCAAGCTCCCCGGCTTTTCCGGCTACCTGCATCCGTTCAACGGCTATCTTCTCGGCGTGGGCAGCAACGGCGACGAATTCGGCATGACCGACGGCATGAAGCTTTCGCTGTTTGACATCAGCGACCCGACCGCGCCGCGCGAGATCGACAAGCTGGTCATCCCCCGTGCCACTGCTCTGGTTGGTTCCGACCACCACTTTTTCACCGATAACAGCAGCCACAACCGCTTCGGGCTGGTGTATGAAAGCCATGAAGAATTCTACGAGCGCCGCTTCGGCACCCTCACGGTGGAAAACGGCAAGCTGAAGCTGCTTGCCTCCTTCACCAACCGCAAGAGCATCGAGGAGGAGACTGGCAACCGTGTTTACGGGCCGGACGGCTCATCCGTTACCGCCTATTATCCCGAAGAGGGCATCGACCGCGGCACCTTCATCGGCAGCACGCTTTACACCGCGTCGCATGAGCGCATCTGCGCCTGGCCGTTTGACGGCGGCGACTGTCTGGGCACCGTGGAACTGAACGACGTCACGAAGGAAGGAGAAACGGCATGGAACGAGCCTTATCTCTCGCGCTGATCCTGCTGCTTTTGCTCACCGCCTGCGGTGCGCAGAAAACAAGCGGCTCCGGCGCCGACAAAACGTCAGCGGCAGCGAACGCAGCGCAAAACGAAACCACAACGCGCCCCGAACCGGCGGAACCTGGTGAAACGCAAACGGGCGTTTCCGAACCCGACACGCAGCCGCCCGAAACCGAAGCGCCGACGAGCCCCAAGCCCGCGCAGGAATCGACAAAGCCGAACCCGCCCGCCGAAAAGCCCGAGCCGACCTCCGAAACCACCGCGGCGGAGCTGCCGACGACGAGAACCGGCACGACGATCATCGGCGCCTTTATCGTCAAACAGGTGCAGGGCACGCTGCTCACGCTCCATATGTATGACCCGGCGAAGGGCGGCGAGCTGAAATCGGGCGCGTACACCGCCGATTACGGTACGCTCGACGGCTCGGCGGATATGCACTTTGCCGTGGGCGACGTCGTCACCATCCGCTACGATCAGGAGATCGCCGAAACCTACCCCATGCAGCTCACCGTGCGGGAAATCTATCCCGCCGCGTGGAACGGATAACAAACAGCCGTACCGAATTGTTCGGTACGGCTGTTTTAATGCGAAAGGCGGAATGCGAAAGGCGAAATGATTCTGATTCATGATGAATTGAAACAGAACCAAAGCGACCAATCTGATTCAGGCTGCGCTCGCGCTGCAGGCGCCTAATGGTTTTGCTGAGCGATTAAACACTGTGAGATGAAGCCTGTGCTTAGGTTATTCTTGTTTTGATTTGTCCGGTATCAGTATTCGGACACCACAAGCTTAGTGCCTAAAAATCCGCCGCCATTTGTAACTCTGTATCTTCTGCCGGGGAGTATCTGGCTTGACGTGCTGCCGTTTCCGCCGCTGACTTTGATTTGAACGGTCCGCGGTTCACCGAGATCAACACTGACAGACTCACCTTGTTT